>DJPP01000080.1:12569-12850 GCA_002438575.1 Oscillospiraceae bacterium UBA6409
ACCTTCTCCACGGCGGTCAGGATGATGAGCATATCGGCATCCAGTAGCTCGGCCAGCAGCTCGCTGCCGAAGTCCTTGTCGATGACGGCAGGGGTGCCGGAGAGCTTGCTGCCCTCGCGAATGACAGGGATGCCGCCGCCGCCCACAGCGATGACCACATGACCGGCGTCTACCAGCGCCTTGATGGAGGCCTTCTCCACGATGTCAAAGGGCTTGGGAGAGGGAACGACCTGGCGATAGCCGCGGCCGGCGTCCTCCACCATGGTGTAGCCCTTCTCGGC
>DJPP01000080.1:12926-14436 GCA_002438575.1 Oscillospiraceae bacterium UBA6409
ACGGGCTTGGTGGGGTTCTGGAAGGCGGGGTCGTCCTTAGACACTACGGTCTGGGTCACGATGGTAGCCACGGGCTTGTCCATGCCGCGGCTGGCCAGCTCATTGCCGATGGCCTGCTGCAGGTGATAGCCGATGTAGCCCTCGGACATGGCGCCGCACTCCGGGAAGGGCATATCGGCCTTGATGGCCTTGGCCTCAGCAGCGGTGGACAGGCCCAGATTGATCATACCCACCTGAGGGCCGTTGCCGTGGGCGACCACGACTTCATTGCCTGCGGCGATCAGGTCCACGATGGATTTGGCGGTCTCGGTGACCAGCTGGAGCTGCTCAGCGGCGGTGTTGCCCAGTGCGTTGCCGCCCAGCGCGATAACGATTCTCTTAGACATAGTTGTTAACCTCGATTTAAAGTGTTGTTAAATTGAAATTTAGGAAAAATACTACTGAAAATACAACAGCGGCGGCGTGGCCGCCGCTGTTGCGGAGACATATAAGGGCTTCGCAGGATTTGCCGACGCGCACGGCGGCAAACAAATTCATATCAGTCCCGGAGGGCGGCGTGTACGTCCGCAGGGACACACCGCAAAAATTGACGCGGTGAGCGGCAATTTTTGAAGCCCGACTCAACAAAGTGCCTGCACTTTGTTGACGGTTTTTAGAACTTCTTGCGGGTGTCCTTGGTCTCGTCCAGCTCCATCAGGGCCTTGACGGGATCCTTCACCTGGGCCATGAAGATCATGGCGGCGATGATATAGGGCTTGTAGGAGGCCTGCTTGTACAGAGGCACGATGTAGCGGTCAAACACGGAGTTGTCCACCTCGCCCTCGGCGCAGCTCAGACCGGTGATGTCGGCGGGCAGGCAATGCAGATACAGGGCCTTGCCGTCCTTGGTCAGCTTCATCATCTCTTCGGTGCAGGCCCAATCCTTGTGCTGGGCGTTCTGGGCCAGCAGGCGCTTCTCCAGCGCGTCGATGCCCTCCTTGTCGCCGGCGGCGTACAGCTTGGTGCGCTCTTCCATGGCAGCGTAGGAAGCCCAGCTCTTGGGATACACGATATCGGCATCCTTGAAGGCCTCGGCCATGCTGTTGGTCTTGTGGAACTTGGAGCCGTACTTCTCGCAGTTCTTGCGGGCGACCTCTTCCACCTCGGGCATCACGTCATAGCCCTCGGGATGGGCCAGGGTCACGTCCATGCCGAAGCGGGTGAACAGGCCGATCACGCCCTGGGGCACGGACAGGGGTTTGCCGTAGGAGGGAGAATAGGCCCAGGTCATAGCGACCTTCTTGCCCTTCAGGTTCTCCACGCCGCCGAAGTAGTGGATGACGTGCAGCATATCGGCCATGCACTGGGTGGGGTGGTCCACGTCGCACTGCAGGTTCACCAGGGTGGGCTGCTGCTCCAGGATACCGTCGCGGTAGCCTTCCTTCACGGCGTCCATGAAGGTCTTCTGATACTTGTGACCCTCGCCGATGAACATATCATCGCGGATGCCGATGACGTCGGCCATGAAGGA
>DJPP01000080.1:14489-17975 GCA_002438575.1 Oscillospiraceae bacterium UBA6409
ACGGTCTCGCCGTGGGCGATCTGAGACTTCTTCTCATCCAGGTCCTGGACCTCCAGGCCCAGCAGGTTGCAGGCGGAGGCGAAGGAGAAGCGGGTACGGGTGGAGTTGTCGCGGAAGATGGAGATGCCCAGGCCGGAATCGAACACGCGGGTGCTCTTGTTGCGCTCGCGCAGGTCGCGCAGGGCGTCGGCCACGGTGAAGATAGCGTCGATCTCATCGTCGGTCTTGTCCCAAGTCCAATAGAAATCGGTCTTGTACATATTGTTGATGTTCAGGGTAGACAGATGGCGTGCCAGTTCAACAGTCTTGCTCATTTTGATCGTTCTCCTTGTATGTTTAATGTAGCGTATATGGCGTATGATCACTTAATGTCGTTGCCGGTCAGCTCCTGACGGAAGCTGGTGGCGGAGCCGTCCTTGTTCTCGGGCTTATACAGGCCGGGAACGGCGGCGTACAGGGCGGCGCAGGTCACCAGGTCCTGCTTGAAGGTCACCTCGTTGGGAGCGTGTGCCTGAGACTCGGCACCGGGGCCGAAGCCCACGCAGGGGATGCCGTAGCGGCCCTGGATGGACACGCCGTTGGTGGAGAACGTCCACTTGTCGGTCAGGGGACGGCCCTCACGCTTGGAGGCGGCCAGCTCGGTGGGCATCAGGCGCTTGTCGCCCCACAGGTTGTGGTGGGCATCCACCAGAGCCTGGACGTGAGGCGCAGTCTCCTTGTTGATCCAGGTGGGGAAGAAGCACTCGGTCTCATACACATGGCCGGTCCATGCGGGACGGTCATACATATACATGGACACCTTCACGTCCTTGGCATACTTCTTGCAGGCGGGCAGATCCTCGATCTCCTTCAGGCAGGACTGGTAGGTCTCGCCGGCGGTCATGCGGCGGTCGATGGAGATGGCGCAGCTGTCGGCCACAGCGCAGCGGGAGGGAGAGGTGTAGAAGATCTGGCTGGTGGTGCAGGTGCCGCGGCCCAGGAAACGGGCATCCTCGTAGTGCTCGGGGTTGAACTTGGGATCCAGCATCTTCACCAAACCGTTGATCTCGGTGGAGCCGTCGGCGGGGTTCTCGTTCAGGTCGCGGACGTTCAGGATGACCTCGGCCATCTTGTGGATGGCGTTGTCGCCGCGCTCGGGGGCGGAGCCGTGGCAGGACACGCCGTGCATATCCACGCGGATCTCCATACGGCCGCGGTGGCCGCGGTAGATGCCGCCGTCGGTGGGCTCGGTGGAGATAACGAACTCGATCTTGCTGCGGGCGTCCTCGGGGCCGTTGAAGTACTCATTGACGATGGACTGCCAGCACATACCGTCGCAGTCCTCCTCCTGCACGGAGCCGACCACCATCATCTTGTAGCCCTTAGGCAGCAGGTCCAGATCCTTCATGATCTTTACGCCGTAAGCGGCGGCGGCCATGCCGCCCTCCTGATCGGAACCGCCGCGGCCGTAGATGATGTCGTCGGTCTCGTAGCCCTTGTAGGGGTCGGCTTCCCAGTTCTCGATGTTGCCGATGCCCACGGTGTCGATGTGGCTGTCGATGGCGATGATCTTGTCGCCCTCGCCCATCCAGCCGATGACGTTGCCCAGCTTGTCGAACTCCACCTTGTCATAGCCCAGGGCCTTCAGCTCCTCGGCGATGCGCTTGACGACGCCCTCTTCCTCACAGGACTCGGAAGGGATGGCGATCATGTCCCGCAGGAACTTGACCATAGCGGGCTTGTACGCCTCGGCGGCGTTTCTGATGGCAGCAAAATCCATAATGTACCTCCGCAAAAATTTTATCAAATTCTGTGTTAAAAACGGGTAAACGGTTTTTACCATCTCCTATCATAGCACATGGCGGCCGGATGTCAAACAAAAATTTAGGAAATCAAAAAGTTTTTCAGAAAAAACCGTTGCTTTTTGTGGGAGGTGTGGTATTATGTAAGAGGAGAAAAGCGGAAAAGGAGGGTGTTATGGAGGCGAAACGATTAGAAACGCTGAAGCAGATCGCCGCGGGCGTCGCGGCGCAGTTCGGCGACAAGTGCGAGGTGGTCATCCACGATGTGTCCAGCAGCCACCCGGAGCACACCATCGTACACATCGAAAATGGGCACGTGTCCGGACGTAAGATCGGCGACGGCGCGTCCAAGGTGGTCATGGAGCAGCTGGAGCACCAGGACGAGCAGCCCCAGGATCATCTGTGCTACCTGACGCGGACACCGGATGGGAAGATACTGAAATCCTCGTCCCTGTATATCCGCAACAGCCGCGGCGCGGTCACGGCCATATTTTCCATCAACTATGACATCACCAACATCATGATGATGCACCAGGAGCTGGGCGAGTTCATGCTTACCCGCGACCGGGAGCAGTCCGAGCCGGAGAAGATCATCAACGTCAACGATGTGCTGGACGAGCTGATCCAGCAGTCTGTGGCGCTGGTGGGCAAGCCTGCGGCCCTGATGAACAAGGACGACAAGATCCGGGCCATCCGCTTCCTCAGCGACGCGGGCGCGTTCCTGGTCACCAAGTCCGGCGACAAAGTGGCAAAATACTTCGGTATTTCCAAATACACCTTATATTCCTATATCGATGCGAACAAACAACAGGAGGAAAAGAAACATGGGTAAAATCGATCTGTCCATCAACAAAGTCGGTCTGGAGCATAACATCCAGAAGGCCAAGGAGAACAACGTCATCATCCCCACCATCGCCCAGATGCAGAACCCTGACCTGATCCCCGAGAAGATCAAGGCCAAGCTGAGCCACACCGGTCTGTGGGATGTGGATCCCGTCAACCTGTTCCGTATTTCCTGGCACAACGAGGCCAAGGAATCCGGCGGTCTGTTCCAGGCGGTCCCCAACTATGTGGAGATCCCCAGCAAGCTCTCCGGCGTGCCCTGCCGCATCGTCGCCATGTCCGGCAAGTGGTTCCCCACCGGCTGCCACAAGGTCGGCGCCTCCTTCGGCTGCCTGGCTCCCCGCCTGGTGACCGGTCAGTTCGATGCTACCTATCACCACGCCGTGTGGCCCTCCACCGGCAACTACTGCCGCGGCGGCGCCTTCAACTCCAAGCTGCTGGCCTGCGAGTCCGTGGCCATTCTGCCCCAGGATATGTCCAAGGAGCGTTTTGACTGGCTGAAGTCCATCGCCGGCCAGATCATCGCCACCCCCGGCTGCGAGTCCAACGTCAAGGAGATCTTCGACAAGACCTGGGAGCTGAAGCAGGATCCCACCATGATGATCTTCAACCAGTTCGCCGAGATGGGCAACCCCCTGTGGCACTACAACGTCACCGGCTACGCCCTGTCCGACCTGTTTGAGAACGTGAAGAAGCCCGGCCAGAGACTCGCCGGCGCCTGCTTCACCTCCGGCTCGGCCGGCACCATGTCCGCGGGCGACCTTCTCAAGGAGCGGTATCCGGGCATGAAGCTCGCTGTCGGCGAAGCGCTCCAGTGCCCGACCATCCTTGACAACGGCTTCGGCGGCCACCGCATCGAGGG
>DJPP01000113.1:0-2943 GCA_002438575.1 Oscillospiraceae bacterium UBA6409
AAGGGCGAGATCATCTGCCGGCCCAAGGAGATGGTGATGAGTATGTACAACATCCTCTACGGCAGCGTGGGGGTGTACTTCGACTATGGGACGCCGGAGCAGGTGGAGGTGGTGACCATGCGGGAGGGCGACTTCTTCAACGTCATCAGCTTTTTGGAGTCGCGGCCCCGGAACACCACGGCGGTGGCGCTGGAGAACACCATCGTCAGCGAGATCACCTATGACAACTTCAGCGCCTACTTCCGGGAGAAGCCGGCGAAGATCATGAGCCTTTTGCAGCACATGAGCGCGCGGATGCGGCAGATGCAGAAGGCCTATGTGGACACCTGCCACGCGCTGGAGCTGTACGGCGACAAGGCAAGGCTGGCGGCGGAGCACGGCGAGTGGACGGACAGCCACAACCGGACGTACAACCTGCTGAAGGCCATGTTCCCGTCCATGTACCACGAGGAGGAGAAATAGATACGCGTCCCCCGGCTTTTGGGCCGGGGGATATTTTTTACCGTTATCCTATTTGCAGATACGGGTTGTGGAAACTGGAAAAATCCGGTATTCTGAGGGAGAGAGGATACGAGGCGCGCGCTTCGGCGCGCACGGGAGAGAAAGGAACAAACGGATGAAGAAAACCATTATCACACTGGTACTGGCCATCTGCGCGGCGGCGGCACTGTGCACCGCCGCGTGGGGGCTGTCTATTTCTGTGGCACTGCCCACCGGTGATACCATTCTACTGGAGGTGGAGTCCGGGGACTCCATCGACAACGTGAAACAAAAAGTGCAAGATGCTGCTGGAGTTCCTGTGGCGGAGCAGTACCTGTGCTACGGCGGGAAATTTTTAGAGGATGGCCGCACACTGGCGGACTATAACATCCAAAAGGACAGTACATTGCAGCTGCAGCGTGTACCCGGCGGGACGCCGCTGCCCGCTAACCCCTCCACACTGGAATGTGTAGAAATAACCGGGGAAACGGTGTTGACCGAAGGCACGCATTTCCTGTGTAATAATGTGAAGGTGACACAGACGCTGGTCATTCAGGGGAATGTGACGCTGGACCTGAACGGGTTTGTGCTGCAATATGAAAACAGCGGCGCAAACGACAGCGTTATCCAGGTGGACAGCGGCACACTGACGCTGGTGGACAGCAACCCCGACGCCATACACAGATTTACCAAGGACGAAGCCACCGGCCTTTGGACGCTGGATGAAAGCCAGGGCACCGAGATCATTAAGGGCGGGGTCATCACCGGCGGAAATGCCGGTACGAACGGCTGCGGCGGCGGTGTATGCGTCCGCCCCGGCGTGGAGTTCGTGATGCAGGGCGGCAACATCGTAGGCTGCACAGCCAAGCAAGGCGGCGGCGTGTACGTGGCCGACCGTAACGGAGACTCTGCGCTTGGCCGCTTCACCATGGAGGGCGGCAGCATCATCGGATGCGTGGCGACCGATACTTCCGGCGGGGGCGGCGGCGTATGCAGCCACGGCGACTTCACCATGAACGGCGGCACCATCCGCAGCTGTACCGCCACAAATGGAGGCGGCGGCGGTATATGCAGTGTACGCGATCTCCGCATCAGCGGCAGCGCCACTGTCAGGGACTGCAAGACCGGAGAATATTACGATCGCTCAAAAGCGATGCTCTTGCATCCCAACAACCCCAATTGCCGCGCTGTGATTGAGGGCGGGACCTTCAGCGGCAGCGTTAATGTCGATGGTAATGGATCGCAGGTCTCCATCACCGGCGGGACATTTGATCCCGCGCCGACCGGCATAACGCTGTACACCGTAACGTTCGACAGCAACGGCGGAAGCGACGTACCGGGACAGATACGGGCCAACGCGGCGGCCACCAAGCCTGACAGCCGCAAAGCCGGGTATACCCTCGTGGGGTGGTACACGGACGAGGCGTGCACCAAAGTCTACGACTTTGACAAGATCGTGACGGCGAACATCACCCTGTACGCCAAGTGGGCGGAGGCACCGCAGTACTATTACTACGGCGGCACCACAGCGGCTGACGAGGGCGAGAAGGGCTCCCCCAAGACCTTTGACGCGGGGGTGGGCGTCTACGCCGTGAGCGCGGCGCTGTCGCTGACAGGGACGGCATGGATCGGCCGGAAACGGCACTAAGCGCAAAAAAAGAAAGCCCTTGCGGGCTTTCTTTTTTGCGTATTCTCAGATGTGCATACAGACGTCCCAGGCGCCCCAGATGACGTTGCGGAGGTTGCCCCACTTCTCGCAGGTGCCGACACGGTAGACCTTATGGTCGTCGGCGGCGATGGGCGCGGGCACGAAGCCAATGCCGTTGACCACGCTGTCGCACTCGATGCGGATCTCGGCGCCGTCCTTCTGCTTGACCATGACGAAGCCGTCGCCGATCTCGGTGATGGTGGAATTCAGGTAGACGGGGACCTTCTTGAACGCCAGCATCTCGCGGAGGAAGGAGGCGTTGGCCAGACAGGTGCCGGGGGTGGCGATCAGATCGTCGGCATACTCGACAATAATGGGGTGCTTGCCCTGGAGGACCATCTCGTAGGCGGCCTCGCAGGAGGACTGTCCGCCGCCGAAGAAGACGATGCGGTCGCCGGCGTCCACCTGGTTCAGCAGCAGCTGGGTGAAGTTGATGGTCTTGTTGAAGCCCTTGACCGGCAGGGTCTTGGGGTGGGAGCCGGTGCAGACGATGATCTCGTCGAACTCGCGGCGCAGGGTGGCGGGGGCGTTGATCTCCATGTTGAAGCGGACCTCGATGTCGTTCTTCTTCAGCTCACGCTCGTACCAGCGCAGCAGGGCCTTGTCGGCCTCCTTGAAGCTCATGGCGGAGGCGGTGATGTACAGGCCGCCCAGCTCGTTGGTCTTTTCGAAGATGACGGGGGTATGGCCGCGCTGCTTGAGCACCAGGGCGCACTCCATGCCGCCGATGCCGCCGCCGATGATGGCGACCTTCT
>DJPP01000113.1:2952-5620 GCA_002438575.1 Oscillospiraceae bacterium UBA6409
GGGACGATCTTGTACTTGTTGTGCTGCATGGTGCTGGGCGTCAGGGCGCAGCGGGCCAGGTGCAGCGAGTCGTCCATGGGCTGCATATTGGGCGTGCTCTTGGACTTGTTGAAGCTGAAGCAGGCGTTATGACAGTTGATGCAGGGCTTGATGTCCTCTACGCGGTCCTCCAGGATCTTGTTGACCCACTCGGGGTCCACCAGGTTCTGGCGGGCGATGCCCACGGCGTCCAGCCGGCCGGCGGCGATCTCCTCGGCGGCCTTGGCGGGGTCCATCTTGCCGGCGCAGACCACGGGCTTGGTGGTGAAGTTCTTGATGTGCTCCACCTCGGAGAGGTTGCAGTTCTCGGGCATATAGACCGGGGGATGGGCCCAGTACCAGGCGTCGTAGGTGCCGTTGTCGCAGTCGAACATATCGTAGCCGGCATCCTCCAGGTACTTGATGGCCTTCTCGGACTCGGCCATGTCGCGGCCGAACTCAACGAATTCCTCGCCGGGAACGGCGCCCTGGCCGAAGCCCTTGGTCTTGGACACCACGGAGTAGCGCAGGGCCACGGGGAAGTCCTTGCCGCAGACGGCCTTGATGGCCTGGACGATCTCCACGGGGAAGCGGTAGCGGTTCTCGAAGGAGCCGCCGTACTCGTCGGTACGGTAGTTCATGTTGGCAATGGTGAACTGGTCCAGCAGATAGCCCTCATGCACCGCGTGGATCTCGACACCGTCGACGCCGGCGTCCTGCAGGAGCTTGGCGGTCTTGGCAAAGGCGTCCACCATCTCGTGGATCTCCTCCACGGTCAGGGGACGGGACTTGCACTCGGGATACCAGCGGTTGGGGGTGGCGGAGGCGGAGGCGGTGATGTAGTCCACGTTCAGGAAGGGCTTGCCCACGGCGCCGAAGGCCTTGTTCTGGAGCATCTTGACCATGATGTCGTTGATGGCCATGGAACGGCCCATGCCGGCGGACAGCTGGACGAACAGCTTGGAGCCGGTCTTGTGGAACTCAGGCAGCCACTCGGCCAGGTCCTTGAACATCTTTTTGTTCTGGTACAGCCAGCGGCCGCCCATGGTGTCGCGGACACACTGCATACCCGGCAGCACCAGGCCCACGTTGTTCTGGGCGCGGTTCAGAATGTGGTAGGCGGCTTCCTTGTCGAAGTGACAGGGCTCCAGCCAGCCGAACAGGGACGTACCGCCCATAGAGGGCTGCACGATGCGGTTCTTGATCTCCACGTTGCCGATCTTCCAGGGGGTAAACAGAGCGCTGTATTTCTCGTTCATTCGGTGTTCCTCCTCATATTTTCAGCATACTGCCGGATTTTACTTCCTTATTATAGCGGATTTTTGGGCGAAGTACAATAACGAAATTGGAAGAAGTGTCGTTTTTCTGACAAATCCGGGGAAATAACCGGGAAAAAGCGGCAGGGACCTCCCTGCCGCCTTCGGCTTATTCGGTTTCGGGGGCACCGCCCTGCTCCCGGGCGTATTCCTCCAGGGCCTGGGCCAGGACTTTCTTGTCGTGGCGGCTGTGGACCTGGGTCAGGTCGAACCGCGCCCACATATCCGGGCGGCGGGCCATGGTGCGCTTGTAGCTCTCCTTCGTGCGCCAGTCAGCCACGTTGCCGTGATGGCCGCTGAGCAGGACCTCGGGCACCCTGCGGCCGTGCCATTCCTCCGGGCGGGAGTACTGGGGGTACTCCAAAAGGCCGTTCCAGTGGCTCTCGTCGGTGTAGCAGCTCTCCTCCGGCAGGACGCCGGGAACCATGCGGCACAGACAGTCCGCCAGGGCCATGGCGGGTATCTCGCCGCCGGTGAGGACGAAGTCGCCTGTGGAGATCTCCTCGTCCACGCACTCGTCCAGGAAGCGCTGGTCCACGCCCTCGTAGTGGCCGCAGACCAGGATCAGGCGGTCGTACCGCGCCTTCAGCTCGCGGGCTACCTGCTGGGTCAGCACCCGGCCGCAGGGGGACATATAGATGGTGTGGACCCTCTCCCCCGCTTCATCACAGATATGCTGCCAGCAGCGGTACAGGGGATCGGCCTGCATGACCGCGCCGCGGCCGCCGCCGTAGGGGTAGTCATCCACCTGCATCTGCTTGTTGGTGGTGTAGTCCCGTATCTGGTGGGTCTGTATGGTGACAAAGCCCCGTTCCCGGGCACGGCCGATGATGGACGAGCCCATCATCGCTTCCACCGCGTCGGGGAACAGGGTCATAATGTCAATTCTCATCGGTGGCCAATCCTTTCATCATGTGTACGCGGATGATCCCGGCATCCGGATCCGCGGAGGCGATAAAGACCTCCGGCACGGCGGGGATCAGATACTCGTGGGCGCCGCCCCGGACCTGGTAGACCTTGTGGGCGGGATAGTGGAGCACCTTGTCCAGCGTGCCCAGCGCCTCGCCGGTGGCATCGTCCAGAACGGTGCAGCCCTCCAGCTCCGCGTCGAAATACTGACCCTTGGGCAGCTTGGCGTCGGTGCGGCGGATGGAGACCGTTTTGCCCTTCAGCGCCAGAGCATCGTCCATGGTGGCGACGCCGGGCAGGGCCAGCAGGACGGTGGATTTATGGACCCGGGCGGAGGTGACCTTCACGGGCTGTCCGCCGATATAGAGGGTCTTGAACGAGGCGATGAACTCCGGGTCAAAGCCGGCGGGGTTCACCTTGACCTC
>DJPP01000113.1:5714-6886 GCA_002438575.1 Oscillospiraceae bacterium UBA6409
CTGTCAGAACATATCCTTCAGCTGGGACAGCGTGAAGTGCAGCTGGAAGCGCAGCATATAGTACAGCGCCGCCGCGCCCACGGAGAAGATCAGCCCCAGGAGCGCGCGGGTACGTCCCCGGCGCCGGAAACGCACGGCGGCCGCCACGACGCAGACCGCGTCGGACACAAAGGGCAGCCACAGCAGAATGGTCATGGGCCAGAAGGCCAGCCAGGGGTTGTAGTTGGCCGCAGTGACGGCGCCCACCAGCAGCGAAGCCAGATCGTAGATAAAGAACGGAACGATCAGGTTGATGATGCCGTGGATCAGGGAACGGGTATCGCCGCGCATAGCTGACCCTCCTTTCGACAGAATAATGTATCTGAGTTAGTATACCATATTCTGCATATCCGCGCAATGGCATATTTTTCCTGCGCGGAGACTTAGCGGCCCCCGGCGGCGGCAGCGGCTGTCCCTCTGCAGACAGACACTACATTTTGTGTGCCTCTCCCGCGGACAAATCACTATATCTTGTGTAACTTTGGCGAAGTGCACAAAAACAGGGTGTACTTTTTGGCAGGTTGTTTTCCTATATTTTGGCTTTTTACTCTTGAAACGGCACAAGATGTAGTGTATTATGTCAATGCGCGCATCACTGCGGATGCGGGCTTAGCGCTGTGTACCGCCGCATCGGCGGGGAGAGATAGAGGAGACAGGAGGACGTGCCATGAAGATCATCAAGAGAAACGGCGCCGAGGTGGGCTTTGACATCACCAAGATCATTATCGCCATCACCAAGGCCAACGAGTCCGTGGAGGAAGTGGACCGGATGACGCCGGTGCAGATACAGCGCATCGCAGAGTCTGTGGACCTGCAGTGCCAGAAGATGAACCGCGCCCCCACCGTGGAGGAGATACAGGATATGGTGGAGCACTATATCATGGCCCACGGCGCGTTCGAGGTGGCCAAGCACTATATCACCTATCGCTACACCCGTTCCCTGGTGCGTAAGTCCAACACCACCGACGACAAGATCCTCAGCCTCATCGAGTGCAACAACGAGGAGGCCAAGCAGGAGAACTCCAACAAGAACCCGGTGGTGAACTCCACCCAGCGGGACTATATGGCCGGCGAGGTCAGCCGGGACATCACCAACCGCATCCTGCTGCCCAAGGATATCGTGGACGCCCACA
>DJPP01000113.1:6911-7664 GCA_002438575.1 Oscillospiraceae bacterium UBA6409
CGAGGGCATCATCCACTTCCATGATACGGATTATTACGCCCAGCATATGCACAACTGCGACCTGGTCAACCTGGAGGATATGCTGCAGAACGGCACCGTTATCACCGGGACGCTGATCGAGAAGCCCCACAGCTTCGCCACCGCCTGCAACATCGCCACCCAGATCGTGGCACAGGTGGCCAGCAACCAGTACGGCGGACAGTCCATCTCCCTGACCCATCTGGCGCCCTTCGTGCAGATCAGCCGGGAGAAGATCCGCGCCAGCGTGCGGGACGAGTTCGACGCCGTGGGCGTAGCCGTCACAGAGGACAAGATCAACTCCATCGCGGAGAAGCGGCTGCGGGAGGAGATCCGCCGCGGCGTGCAGACCATACAGTATCAGGTGGTGACGCTGCTGACCACCAACGGACAGGCCCCCTTCGTGACGGTGTTCATGTATCTGGGCGAGGCCAAGAACCAGCAGGAAAAGGACGACCTGGCCCTGATCATCGAGGAGACGCTGCTGCAGCGGTACCAGGGCGTGAAGAACGAAAAGGGCGTGTGGGTCACGCCGGCGTTCCCCAAGCTCATCTATGTGCTGGAGGAGGACAACATCCGCGAGGACAGCAAGTACTGGGAGCTGACGAAGCTGGCCGCCAAGTGCACCGCCAAGCGGATGGTGCCGGACTATATCAGCGAGAAGAAGATGCTGGAGCTGAAGGTGGACAAGAACGGCAACGGCCACTGCTATCCCTGCATGGGCTGCCGCAGCTT
>DJPP01000084.1:0-3476 GCA_002438575.1 Oscillospiraceae bacterium UBA6409
GGCCTGCTGATGGGCCAGCACGTGTACATAGAGCCGGACTACGGCCAGGAGGACACCCAGGACGAGAGCCTGATCGACCTGCCCAGCTACTTCATCAACGACGCCGAGGGCAAGCCCTGGGTGTGGGCCCAGAACAGCAAGGGCAGGCTGGAAAAGCGAAGCATCACCCTGGGCGAGTACAACACGGAGACGGACACCTATCCCGTGACGGACGGCCTGACGGCGGAGGACTACATCGCCTTCCCGGACGACAGCCTGAAGGCGGGCATGACCTGCATCACCTATGACGACGCCACCTTTGACCCCGGCATGAACGGCGGCGAGGTCTATCCCGACGACGGCATGATCGACGAGAACGCGCCCATGGACGGCGTGGACGCCGGCGGCGACGTGCCCGCCGAGGACGGCGTGGTGACCGATGACGGCGGCTCCGTCAGCAGCGGCACCGTGACCGTGCTGCCCGGCGGCATGGCGGACGCCACTGTGCCCGCTATTGTGGAGGGCTGAGCATGATACTGGAAATGCGCGATATATGCAAGGACTACCCCATGGGTAAGGGCGTTGCACATATCCTGAAGAACGTGAACCTTGACGTGGAGGAGGGGGAATACCTGGCCATCATGGGGCCCTCCGGCAGCGGCAAGACCACGCTGATGAACCTGATCGGGTGTCTGGACGTGCCCACCAGCGGCAGCTATCTGCTGGGCGGGCGGGACGTGACCACCTGCAACAACAAGCAGCTGGCGGAGGTGCGGAACAAGGAGCTGGGCTTCGTGTTCCAGAGCTTTAACCTGCTGCCGAAGCTGACGGCGCTGGAAAACGTGACGCTGCCCCTGCTGTACGGCGGGGTGAAGAAGGCGGAACGGCTGGAACGGGCCCGGGCCGCGCTGGAGACGGTGGGGCTTTCCGACCGGGTGGATCACCGGCCGGACCAGCTGTCCGGCGGACAGTGCCAGCGGGTGGCCATCGCACGGGCCATCGTGGGCAAGCCGAAGCTGCTGCTGGCCGACGAGCCCACCGGCGCACTGGACAGCGCCAGCGGCGCGGCGGTGATGGAGCTGTTCCAGCAGCTGCATGACGGCGGCTCCACCATCATTATGATCACCCACGACCGTTCCATCGCCAACCACGCCGCCAAGGTCATGACCATACGGGACGGCGTACTGTCGGGAGGTGACGACTATGAGTGAGAAGCTGACGCTGCGGGAAAGGCTGCATCTGGGCGAAAAGCGCCCCGACGGCGAGAAGCCGCACATGAGCAAAAGGCTGAAAAAGGTCATCATCACCGCCGTGTGCGTGGTGGGCGCGTGCGGCGCGGTGTGGGGCGGATTGACCATCGCCCGGAACGCCCAGCGCGGCGATGTGAACGTATACGCCGTCAACGACTTCGCCATGACCGATTACTGGGGGGACACCTCCAACACCAGCGGCATGGTGACCACGGACAAATTGCAGAAGATCTACATCTCCCAGAGCCAGACGGTGAAGAAGGTGTGGGTCAAGGAGGGCGACAGCGTCAAGAAGGGCGCGGTGCTGGTCAGCTACGACTCCACGCTGACCCAGGCCACGGTGGAGCGCGCCAAGATCGACTATGACCGGCAGGCGGAGAACCTGGAGGTCATGAAAAACGAGCTGGAGCTGCTGAAGAAGGCGAAGAATAAGGAGACGCTGGAGGCGGAGCTGGAGAAGCTTCAGAATGAGCTGCAAACGGAGATCGATAAGATCAACGAAGAGAACCATTACAATCCCGATGCCACAATAGCAAACGGCAAAATCGACGTAAAGGACAGCACTGGCAATGACAAGGATCATCCGCTGTACTATCAGGTGCTGTCCTCCCTCACGCTGAACGACAGGACGCTGCAGGCGATACTGCATGAGGGCACCACGGATCTGCCGGGCTTGCGTCGTGCGGAACCCAAAGACACGGACGGAAGCAGAGAGATCAGGACCTATCTGGTGCTGGTTACCCGCGCCGAAAACAAGACAGCCGGCGAACCCAGCAGCCAGGGACTTCTGTTGGTAGAAAAGCTTATTCCCGCCGTTACGGATGGAGATGGTAATGTGACCACTCCCTCTTCCACGGAGTTCTCTTTCCAGTTCTGCGATCTGGCCGACTATGTGGATCCGGGCCAGACCTACAGCACAGAGAATTACAAAAAGATCCAGCGTAAGATGGCGCAGGTGCAGGAGCTGCTGGACGCCTCCATGACCCAGCTGGAGCTGAACAAGGCCATCCTGGAGAAGACCCAGGCGGTGCAGGAGCAGGAGGTCAACCTGAAGGTGGCGAAGCTGAGCCTGGACAAGAAGCTGGCGGAGCTGGGCGACGGCAACGTGTACGCGGAGTTCGACGGCACCGTCAAGACCGTCCGCGACCCGGACGAGGCCTATAACAACGGCGAGGCCGTGGTGGAGCTGTCCGGCGGCGGCGGGTACTACGTCACCGGCACCCTGAGCGAAATGGAGCTGGGCAGCGTGCAGGTGGGCGACACCGTGTCCATCAGCAGCTGGATGACCGGGGCGGCCTGCGAGGGCACCATCGTGTCCATCGACGACTATCCCACCAGCAACGGCAGCAACTGGGGCGACGGCAACAGCAACGTGTCCTACTACCCCTTCAAGGTGTTCGTCACCGAGGACGCGGACCTGCAGCCCAACGACTATGTGGAGATACAGTACCAGAAGGATGCCAGCGCCGACGAAAGCGGCAGCTCACTGTATCTGGAGAGTATGTTCATCCGGACCGACAACGGCAAGAGCTATGTGATGGCCCGGGGCGAGGACGGCAGACTGGAGCAGCGGTGGGTGCAGACCGGCCGGAACCTGTGGGGCAGCTACACCCAGATACGGGGCGGGCTGACCGTGGACGACTATGTGGCGTTCCCCTATGGACGCGACGTGGTGGAGGGCGCCCACACCCAGGAGGCCACAGCCGACCAGCTGTACAACTACGGCGTGTAAAGGAGGCGGGATAACCATATGTTGGAAAATGTAAATCTCGCCCTCCAGGGCGTGTGGAGCCACAAGCTGCGGTCGTTTCTGACCATGCTGGGCATTATCATCGGCATCGCGGCCATCATCACCATCGTGTCCACCATTCAGGGCACCAACGAGCAGATCAAGCAAAACCTGATCGGCGCGGGCAACAATGTGGTGCGCGTCACCATCAGCGCCACAGACAGCCAGAACTATTTTGACCTGAACTACTCGGCGCTGCCGGAGGGCATCGACCCGGTGACCCGGGAGATGCGGGATGAGATGGAGAAGCTGGGCAGCGTGTCGCTGGTGAGTATGTATTACACCCGGGAATACTGCGACAACGTGTATGTGGGCAACAACAGCTTCAGCGGGTCGCTGTACGGCGTGGACGACCACTATCTGACGGCCGTGGACTACGCGGTGAACTACGGACGCTCCTTCACGGCGGCGGACTATGAGGACCGGCGGAATGTGGCGCTGATCGACACGGCCTCGGC
>DJPP01000084.1:3603-4577 GCA_002438575.1 Oscillospiraceae bacterium UBA6409
CCGGTGATCAACAGCTTCCAGGACTACCAGATGTACGCGGGCAGCACGGCGGGGACCATCTTCATCCCGGACGTGTGCTGGTCGGTGCCGTACCGGTACGATGAGCCGCAGTACGCGGCGGTGCGGGCCACCAGCACCAACGACATGACCGCCGCCGGCGACAATGTGGCCAAGTACCTGAATGAGAACGTCATCCGGACCATGAAGTACAAGTACGAGTCCAAGGACCTTCTGCAGCAGGCCAGCGATCTGCAGAGCCTGTCGGAGAGCACCAACAAGCAGCTGATCTGGATCGCGGCCATCTCGCTGGTGGTGGGCGGCATCGGCGTGATGAACATCATGCTGGTGTCCGTCACCGAACGCACCCGCGAGATCGGATTGAAGATCGCCATCGGCGCGCAGCAGAGCCGCATCCTCTGGCAGTTCCTGACGGAGGCGGCAGTGCTGACCAGTATGGGCGGCATACTGGGCGTGGCCACGGGCATCGGCCTGGCGGAGATGATGTCCCACATCATGGGAACACCGGTGGCCATCAGCGTACCGGCGTGCATCATCGCCGTGGCCTTCTCCATGGTCATCGGCGTGGTGTTCGGCCTGGTGCCGGCCATGAAGGCATCGAAGCTGAACCCCATCGAGGCCCTGCGGAGAGAATGATACGCAAAAAGAAAAGACCGGCGAAAGCCGGTCTTTTTCTCTGTCTGCTCCCGGTGAAGGTGTGGCGGGAACAGAAAACAGCCCCCGGCAGGGGGCTGTTTCTTGATTTACTGCGGCAGCTCGCCGGGGGCGACCAGGATGATCTTGTCGGCCCGGTCGTAGTCGCTGTACGCCTCCTTGGTGCTGCGGAGGAGCGTACCGTCGCCGGCGTAGACGTTGCGGTAGGTCTGGACGGCGTAGCCGTTGTGGCCGTACTGCTCCACCTCGGTGGTGCCGGGGGCCACGGACTCGGACTCCTGATAGACCGTCCTGCGCTCGGA
>DJPP01000084.1:4763-5930 GCA_002438575.1 Oscillospiraceae bacterium UBA6409
GTGACGGGCATATAGCCGGGGTCGAACATATGGGCGTAGCGCAGGACGATCTGCAGGTCCGCCATGA
This sequence comes from Oscillospiraceae bacterium UBA6409, assembly GCA_002438575.1. GTDB lineage: Bacteria > Bacillota > Clostridia > Oscillospirales > Oscillospiraceae > Vescimonas. Next base: position 4,831 of record DJPP01000084.1, read on the forward strand.
GGGCGGAATAGTACAGCGTGGAGGACACCTGGCAGATACCGCCGCCGATGGAGGTGACGGTCTTGCCGCCGGAATAGGCGGCGGCGGGCTGGAAGCCCCGGGCCTCGGTGCGCTGGCCCACGGTGGCGTTGTACCAGAACTCCTCGCCGGGGTTATAGATGCGGCCGTTGATGGCGGCGGAGGCCAGCTTGATGTTCTGACGGCGGCCCCAGGGGCCGGCACAGGTGGTGGTGCAGGTGCCGATCACATCCCGGAACATGGCCTGCTCCAGCTCCTCGGTGGCGGCGGGCGGGAACTGCACCTGGGCGTCCGCCAGGAATTCCTCGCCCGGCTGGGCGGCGTCCAGCTGCTTTTGCACTGTCTCCACATCGAACTGTACGCCCACGCGGGACTGGGTGGGCTTGCCGGTGGACTTGTCGCAGATGGCGGCGGCCATGGTGCCGGCGATCTCATCGTGGAGCGCCTGCACGTCCAGCGGGGCGGCGGTGTGGGCCGCGAACACACATTCCACAGACCGGGCCGCCGGGGACAGGTCACGGCTGTCAAAACGCTTTATCAGCTCGGCGCGCAGCGCCGCCGCGTCCAGCTTCTCGCCGTCCTGCGGCTTGGTGATGTACAGTCCCTCGCCCTCCGCCAGACGGTAGCCGCCATCCACCACGGTGCAGTCCACGGTGTCGGACAGCTGTTCACAGGCGGCGGCGAGCTTCTCCTCGTCCACGTCCAGCTGGGGCGTCACATCCACGGCCTTGAACCAGCTCTCGATGAACCGCCAGCCGCCGCGGAGAAACGCGGCCACATCGCTGCCCCAGCCCCGGTCCTGCACGTCGCAGCCGGCGGCCTTGGAGACATAGACGGGCAGAACGGTGACGCCCAGGTCGGAAAGGGTGGTGCTGCCGATCTCCTGCCCGTCACGGGTCAGGCGGATGGTCATGCCGTCCAGCAGAGCGCTCCCCTGCTCCGTCCAGCGCTGCTCGGTCTCCTGTGCCGACAGGCCGGACACATCCATGCCCAGCACGGAGGTGTTGGGAAACGCCGTGTGGGAATACAGCGCGTTGGCGGCCACACAGCAGCCCGCGTAGGCCAGCACCAGCACCGCCGCG
>DJPP01000158.1:0-3572 GCA_002438575.1 Oscillospiraceae bacterium UBA6409
CCCTTGGCGTGGATCTTGTCGAGGGCGGAGAGAATATTCTCCTCGGTGTCCGCCTCCACATGGCAAGTGACGATGTCCGCACCGGCATCGCAGAACTGCTCCACATAGCGGACCGGGCGCTCGATCATCAGATGGACGTCCAGGGGCAGGGCGGTGGTGGGACGAATGGACTTGACTACCGGGATGCCGATGGAGATGTTGGGTACGAACAGACCGTCCATCACGTCCACGTGGACGTAGTCGGCGGTGGAGATCTTTTCGATGTCGCGGGCCAGATAGGCAAAATCCGCGGACAGGATGGAGGGGGCGATCTTGATCATAGAGCAGCTTCCTTTCGCGCCGCACCGGCAGCGGTGCGGCGGCATAGTATGGGATATGCAGGCCCCGCGGTGCGGCAGACAGCGCAGCCGATCCCGCCCGGAGAGGCCGGGGACCTGCGGCGGGTCGGCGGGTGACCGCCGGCTCGCGGTACATACAGCATAATCAACTTATTATAGCATAGGTGTATGGCAGATTGCAAGGCGGCGGGCCGGGTTTTGCACCGGCGGTGAAAAAACAAAAATTTGTCCATTCTGTGAATTTTGAATAAAAGGGGTTTACCTTTGCTGACTTTTCCTGTAAAATATCTTGTCAGAAAACCTGCGGTGTGGACGCGGAAGGCAAAGGGACGGTTTTATGAACTTCTTGCAACGTATCGGCAACGCGCTGTCGCGCTTCATGTATGGGCGCAACGGCGTGGATCGGCTGACGCTGACCATGGTCTGGACGGCGCTGGTGCTGGATATCATCAACATTTTTCTGCGGGAGAGGGTGCCGCTGGCGTACAGCATCATCGGCACCGTGGCCGGGATCATCACGCTGCTGGCGCTGTTCCGGATGTTTTCCCGCAATCTGGAGAAGCGCCGGGCGGAGAACGCGAAGTTCATGGAGAAGGTCTGGTGGCCCGTCAGCCGCCGCATTGCCGGGAAAAAGCAGCAGCGGATGGATAAGGAGCACTGCTACTTTACCTGCCCGGGCTGCGGCGCGGTGTGCCGGGTGCCCAGAGGGAAAGGACGCATCGTCATCACCTGCCCTCGCTGCGGCAATGAGATACACGGAAAGTCATAAGAAGCATACAAAAGCCCACCCCGAAGGGGTGGGCTTTTGTTGTTGTCACAGCACTTTGCTGAGGAAATCCTGCAGCCGGGGGTCCTGGGGATGGTCGAAGATGTCCGTGGGGGATCCCTCCTCCAGGATCTTTCCGTCGGCCATGAAGACCACGCGGTCGGCCACCTCGCGGGCGAAGCCCATCTCGTGGGTGACGACAGCCATAGTCATCCCGTCCTTGGCCAGGTCGCGCATCAGGTCCAGCACCTCGCCCACCATTTCGGGGTCCAGGGCGGAGGTAGGCTCATCGAAGAGCATGACCTCCGGATCCATGGCCAGCGCCCGAACGATGGCGATACGCTGCTTCTGACCGCCGGAGAGCATATTGGGGTACTCGTTGGCCTTGTCGGACAGGCCGATGCGTTCCAAAAGGGCGCGGGCTTGGGTCTCGGCCTCAGCGGGTGTTTTTTTCTTCAGGGTGACGGGCGCCAGCGTGATGTTCTGCAGCACCGTCTTATGGGGGAACAGGTTGAAGTGCTGGAACACCATGCCCATCTTCTGACGGTGGAGATTGATGTCCACAGACTTATCCGCCAGGTCTACGCCGTCGAAGAAGATGGCGCCGGAGGTGGGCTCCTCCAGCATATTCAGGCTGCGGAGCAGCGTGGACTTGCCGGAACCGGAGGGGCCGATGATGGCCACCACTTCACCCTTGTGGATATCCAGATCGCAGCCGTCCAATGCATGGACGGTGCCGTGGTTGTACTCCTTGACCAGGTGCTTCACGGAGATGAGAACTTTACTGCTTATCGCCACGGCGCATTCTCCTTTCTATGGCCTCGATGGCTTTGGAGGCGGGATAGTTGATGCAGAAGTAGACCAGCGCGGCCAGCACGTAGGGGGCCAGGGTGATGTAGCTGTTGCCGGAGACGGTCTGGGCGGTGTACATGATCTCTGCCATGCCCAGCACGGAGCAGATGGAGGACTCCTTCACCATGGTAACGACCTCATTGGCCAGGGCGGGAAGCACGTTCTTGATGGCCTGGGGCAGCACGACCAGACGCATGGACTGCCAACTGCTGAGGCCCAGAGAACGGGCTGCCTCGGTCTGCCCCTTGTCCACGGCCAGTATACCGGCGCGGAATATCTCGGCTACATACGCCGAGCTGTTCAGCGCCAAAGCGACCACGCCTGGGATAAACCGGTTGATGGCGATGAAGCCGAACAACAGTGTCCGGGGCAGGTTAATGTAGTGGAACAATCCGAAGTAGATGATGGACAGCTGCACCAGCATGGGGGTGGAACGGAATACGGCGATATAGGCGCCGGCGAACCACTTGATGGGCTTGATCTTGCTCAGGCGCATCATGGCCAGCAGCAGGGCGGGGATCACGGCCAGCAGCACGGATACAACAGCCAGCAGCAGCGTATACTCGAAGCCGCGGACGAAAGCCGCGCCGTACTTGGGCAGGAACGAGAAGTTGAAGAAGTTGGTGTTGTCCATGTTGACAAACAGATCATTCCACGACATAGACGAAGCATCCTTTCAAAAGTTCTTAAGAACACGCAAGCGTGCAAGGCATCTGCCTTGCACGTTTGCGATAGGGAACAGGGAGATCAGCCCACGTAGCTCAGGCCCACGTTGCCGTCCAATACCAGCAGGTCGATGGTGCCGTTTTTCAGCTCGGTGACCAGGGTGGGGACCAGAGACTCCAGAACCATGCCGTTGGCAGCTTCGGGGAACATATCCGCGGCGGCCATGGCCTTGGTGGTGTTCTTCTGGGCGCCGATGATGACGGAGGCCTGGTTGATATCGTCAACGGTCTTGTACTTGTCGGCGTTGGAAGCCTTCACCAGAATGACGGGAGGCAGATCGGTGTAGTAGGGATCGGAGAAGTCGCAGGCCTTGGCACGCTCCTCGGTGTACTCGCAGGCGGCCAGCACAATGTCGAAGTCGCCGTTGCTCAGGGAGGTCACCAGGTTATCGAAGTTCATGGACTCGATCTGTAGGGTCATGCCCATGGACTCGGCGATATACTTGGCTACTTCGATGTCGATGCCGGCGTACTCGGTCATAGCGGCATCCGCGAAGAACTCATAGGGGGGATAGTCGGGGCTGGTGCCCATGACCAGGACGGGCTTGTCGCTGGCGGCGGTATCATCGGTGGTCTCGGCGGCCAGGTCAGAGGAAACAGCGTCGGGCATATAGGTATCCTGAGAAGCGACCTTGTCCTCGATCTCCTTGATCAGCGCACCGTCGTTGGCGGTCAGCTCAGCGATGGCCTTGTTGATTCCTTCCAGCAGACCCTTGGGGTCGCCCTTCTGCACCAGGACACGGTAGGGCTCCGTCTCACCCCAATCCACCACGTTCTCCAGAACCACCAGAGAATCATCGGTGTTATCGGTGTTGGCATCATCCTTGTTGGTGTCGTCGGCTTTCTGGCCGCAGGCCACCAGGCTCAGCGCCATGACCAGCGCCAGCAGCA
>DJPP01000158.1:3655-7215 GCA_002438575.1 Oscillospiraceae bacterium UBA6409
GGAACCGGAATATAGACGTGTACTCTCGGAGGTGTCCCTCCTGACAGTGGCTACTATACACCTGGCGTGAATAAATGTCAACATGGATTTGCATAAAAAATCGCGCAGAGTGTGAATTTGTACAAAAATAACATAACGCGTCCGACAAAAGTGACGAATTAACTGTGCATATCGCTGTATGCGACAATCGCATAATTGAATAAATATGCAAATATACCGAATACAGGAAGAGAAAGCGGAAGCGCCAGCCAAAAGGCTGGCGCTTCCGGATCTAAAAAGGGGGACATGAAGAAGCTTCCGTGCTTACATTTCGATGAGCCGTGCGGCATACAGGTAGGTGCGGGCATAGTAGCTCTCGTACAGTGAGCTGATGATGACGCCGCTGGAGGTGCTGGCGTGGATGAACTGCCCGTTACCCAGGTAGATGCCCACGTGGCCGATTCCGCTGCCGCCGGTGGCAAAGAACACCAGGTCACCGGGGGCGCGTTCCTCTGTGGTGACGCCGCGGCACATATAATACTGACTGGTGGCGCCGTGGGGAAGGCTGATGCCGAAAGCACCAAAGACCTTCATGGTGAAGCCGGAGCAGTCAATGCCGCTGTAGCTGGTGCCGCCGTAGCGGTAGGGGGTGCCCAGATATGTGTACGCCTGAGAAATGACGTCTTCCAGCAATGTATTGGTGGCGGCGGTGCCCTCATAGTCCGCGTAGTGCACGGGCTGGCAGTACTCGGCCAGGACGTAGCCGGTGTCGGTGCCGTAGGTGACCTTGTACCACTCGCCGTCGTCGGTAACGTCCAGCAGCTGGGCTGCCTTGCCGTCAAAGATGATGCGAAGGCGATCGGCAGAGGTGTCCGGCTCGGCGCGCAGGGAGAGGTAGGAGCCGCAGTCTACCAGAACGCCGTCATACTCCGCCAGAAAGTTCTGCTTTTCCAGAGCAGCCGTCTCCTGCAGCAGGGCCTGGGCGGCCAGCTGATTGAGGGTGGGCGTCTCGCCGCCGTCCAGCAAGCCGGAGGCCTGGGCCAGACGCAGACCGCTGCCGGTCTGCATAGCGGTAGCGGCGCTGGATGCTACGCCGTTGTCCGCCAGGACCTCGGCCGCGGCGGCGTAGCCGGTGGTATCGATGGGCGTGGCCTCGTCCGCGTTAGCGGCGGTGACAGCGCCGGAGAAAAGCAGCAGGCCGGAAAGGCTCAGTGCCGCGATCTGTTTTCCAAGCATGGGATATTACCTTCCGTTCGCATAGGATCTGCCGGGGTAAGGCTCCCGGCATATACCGTCAACCGGCGGGGAGATGGCTCCCTGACACCTGACATGGGATATCATAGCACAAGTCTATCAAAAAAGCTACACAAAAATTACAAAATGGAAACAAAATTTTCAGAATGGTTATAATTGAAAAGAAAACTTGCAATATTTGCATAGCGAGTGCTATAATAACGGCAAAAAATGCGGAGGTGAGCGCATGGAACCACTGCAATATGAGGTGCGCGGCTACCTGAAGGAGCCGTTCCGGCTGTTCCATCTGGCGGATGGTCGGGGGGAATATATCGAATATCACTACCATACGTTCCACAAGATCATTATCCTGCTGGCCGGAAAGGCCGGCTACGCCGTGGAGGGTGAGCGCTACGAACTGGCACCGGGAGATTTCGTGCTGGTGGGCAGCGGGAGCATCCATCGGCCGGTGGTGGAAACGGGGGATTATTATGAGAGAATGATCCTGTATATCGCGCCGGACTATCTGCGTTCACTGACGGCAGGGGACTGCGATCCCTCCGAGTGCTTCCGGCAGGCGCAGGAGACATTTCAATATGTATACCGGGACGAGGGCGGCAGCCGGGTCAGGCCGCTGTTTCAGGCCTTGGCGGAGACGATCCGGCAGGGGGGGTACGGCGCGGCACTGCTGGCGCAGGCGCAGTTCACCGAGCTGATGGTGGAGGTGAACCGGGTGGTCCGGGGCGGCCACAAGGTGGGCGCCGCCGGCGGCGACAGCAAGGTCATATCGCTGCTGCAATACCTGAACCTGCACCTGACGGAGCCGTTGACCATCGACGAGCTGGCGGCGCGGTTCTACATCAGCAAGTACCACATGATGCGCCGGTTCCGGCAGGAGACGGGGTATTCTGTCCACGGCTATCTGACAGAGAAGCGGCTGCTGCTGGCCCGGCAGCTGCTGGGCCGGGGCTGCGCCCCGGCGGAGGCTGCGGCGCAGGCGGGGTATCAGGATTATTCGACCTTCTCCCGCGCCTATAAAAAGCAGTTTGGGCGCAGTCCCTCGGCAGACACAGAGAAAGAGCATGATTTGCAAATAACAACGCATGAATTCTGATTTACTTTGCGAAAAATGCCTATATAATAAGGGCTGTAAGACTTCATTTGAGAGAGTGGGAGGTCACTATGAAAAAATTTCTGAAGAACTACTGGTTTATCCTGTGTATGCTCACCGGAATCGTAGCGGGCTGCCTGGTAGGCGCATTTGCGCCGGCGTTCGGCAGCAAGATCGAATTCCTCGGTACGCTGTTTATCAACATGATGTTCTGCGTGGTGGTGCCCATGGTGTTCTGCTCCATCGCCTCCGCCATCGCCAATATGAAGAGTGTGAAGCGCGCCGGCAAGATCATGGGCGTGACTGTCGCCACGTTCCTTGTCACCGCCGCCATCGCCGGCGTGCTGATGTACATTGTCTGCCGCATTTTCCCGCTGGTGGACGGCAGCTACACCATCGTGGAGGGCGAGGTCGGTGAGGCGCTGGGCTTCGGCGATATGATCGTGAACTTCTTTACGAAGCCTGACTTTGCGGAGCTGCTGAGCCGCCGGGCCATTCTGCCCCTGATCGTGGCGGCGGTGCTGTTCGGCTTCGGTGTCCAGATGAACGGCGGTCCGGAGACAAAGACAGCGAAGTTCCTGGAGGATATCACGGGCTGCATTATGAAGACCGTGAAACTCATTACCTACTACGCACCTGTCGGCTTTTTCGGCTTCTTCGCCAGCCTGGTGGCCACCTACGGCCCGACGCTCATCGGCGATTACAGCCGCACACTTATCATCTACTATGTGATGAGCTTTGCCTATATGTTTATCTTCTTCCCCATCTACGCCCGGTTCGGCGGCGGAAAAGGCGGCGCCAAGCTGATGTTCTCCAAGCTGTTCCGTCCGGCAGCGGTGTCCTTCGGTACCTGCTCCAGCGTGGCCACTATCCCCACCAACATGGAGGTGGCGGAGGAGTCCGGCATCAGCAAGGACGTGACGGACATCGTGCTGCCCATGGGCGCTACCATGCATATGGACGGCTCGGCCATGTCCGCCATCATCAAGGTGGCGTTCCTGTTCGGTGTGTTCGGTCTGGACTTCTCCACGGATAAGGCGATCCTGGCCATCATCGTGGCGGTGTTCTCCTCCGTGGCCATGAGTGGAATCCCCGGCGGCGGCGGCACCGGCGAGCTGGTGGTGTGCACCATCTTCTTCCCGGACCAGCTGGCTATCGCGTACCCCATTGCCCTGGCTATCGGCAACCTGGTGGATCCTCCCGCCACCATGGTCAACGCTGCCGGCGACTATGTGGT
>DJPP01000158.1:7286-8920 GCA_002438575.1 Oscillospiraceae bacterium UBA6409
AAGAAGCTGCACGGCAAAACGGAAGCGTGAATACGTAATAAAGACAGCGGCGGACGCGAAGCGTCCGCCGCTGTCTTTATGGGGAGAGAAAGGCATGGTCATGTGTGGGTTATACATGGATCTCCGCTTCGGAGAACAGCACGGCCTTGCCGCTGATAAGCGTACGGTCACCCTGCAGGCGGCAGTACAGCACACCGCCGCGGCGGCTGGCCTGGTAAGCGGTGAGTTCATTTTTTCCCATTTTTTCTGCCCACAGGGGGATCACGTGGCAGTGGGCGCGGCCGCAGACGGGGTCCTCCGCTACATTGCACTTGGGCGCGAAGCTGCGGGTCACGCAGTCGTATGCGCCGCCGGGGGCAGTGATGTGAAAACATACACCGTCCATCTGCCGGATCAGCTCCTGGTCGGGTATGACCTGACGCACCTGCTCCTCGCTCTCCAGCACACAGACCATATCTGCGCCGAAGTAAGCCTCCAGAGGGCGCACACCCAGCGCGTGTACCATTTTCTCAGTGATGGGAACAGGGCTCAGGTCAAAGGAGGGGAAGTCCATGGTCAGCAGCTCGCCCTGCTTCTCCACGGTCAGCCGCCCGCTGAGAGTGTCGAACGCCACGGAAGTCAATTCCGGTGCAGCAAAGCGGGTGATGGCATAGGCGGTGGCCAGCGTGGCATGGCCGCATAGCTCCACCTCGCCGCCGGGGGTAAACCACCGCAGGTGATACGCGTCGCCCTCCGGAACGGCGAAGGCCGTCTCAGAGAGGTTGTTTTCAATGGCGATGTTCTGCATGGTGCGCTCATCCAGCCACTTATCCATGACGCAGACGGCGGCGGGATTGCCCGCAAAGACCCTGTCAGTAAAGGCATCTATCACATATTGCTTCACGGTATCGCCTCCACGCTTACAAAGCTGTGCACCACAGGCACAGGTTAGCCACCAGCCACACGGGCATCAACATAGCCAGTACCGCGATGACCGGAGAGACGATGCCGGCGATCAGACAGCCGATAGTGGCCAGCGTGACCAGCAGAACGGCGACCGCCGTCGTGAGCTTCAGAGATTTGTTGTTTGTCATGAGAAACAGCTCCTTTCCATATTGTTGTTGGTTCAGACCGTCAGGTACAGCAGACAGTTCAGACCGACCGCAGCCAGTACGCAGACGATCAGGGGACACTTTTTCAGCGCCAGCACCGCCGCCGCGGCGGCACCGGCGATGCCGAACAGGGGATGCGCGGCATCCACAAAGAACACGCCGGGGAAGATCAGCGCGGACATTGCCGTGTAGGGCAGCAGCGACAGAAATCGCTTCGCCCGCCCGTTCAATGCCAGCTTATCCATGAGGAAGGCGGGCAGGGCGCGGGGGATGTACGTCACGGCGGCCATGCCGAAAATCAGGAGGTATACATCAGTCCTGTTCATCCTGTACCTCCACAAAGAACGTTCCCATAACGGCGCTGGCCACCATGGACAATATCACCGCCCAGCTGACGGGCAGGAACAGCTGCAGGACCGTGTTCATCCCGGCGGAGAGCAGCACCAGCAGGGCGATGCCGCGGGACCTCTGGGCGTTGGGCAGCAGCAGGGCGAGGAACGAGGCGTAGAACGCCACGCCGAAGCTCTTGGCCACCACCTCCGG
>DJPP01000158.1:9017-11133 GCA_002438575.1 Oscillospiraceae bacterium UBA6409
GCGCTGCGGCTGCCGGACAGGGAGAACAGGGCAAAGGATTCGTCACACAGGGGAAAGGCACACAGCAGCTTTACGCCCAGCGGTGCAGGCCCCATGCGGCTCATGACGGCGCTGCTCATCACCAGATGCCGCAGGTTCACGAAGAATACCGCCGTGACCATGGCCATCACCGTGGCCTTGCCGATCATGCCCACCACCATCAGCTGGGAGGAACCAGCCATCACCAGCACCGACATGAGCACCGTTTCAAACTGCGTCAGTCCCGCCTGCAAGGCCAGCAGACCGTAGGAGATGCCGATGGGGATGAGGCCGAGGCAGATGGGCAGTGCGGCCTTTGCGCCGGTCAACAGCTCCTTTTTCGGCATCTTCATCATCCCCCTTGACTTCTGATTGTCCTCATTATATACTCAAAATATAAATAAGTAAAATTGATGTTCATTATGTGAATATGCAGAAAGGTTATTTGAATATGCACCGATACAAGGCGTTTCTGAAGGTGGTGGAGGTGGGCAGCTTTACCAAGGCGGCGGAGCTATTGGGCTACACCCAACCGGCATTGAGCCAGATGATGACCTCGCTGGAGAGGGAGCTGTCCATGAAATTATTATACCGATCCCGCTACGGCATCCGTCTGACACCAGAGGGAGAACGGCTGTATCCGTCCGTGGAGAGCGCCGTGCGGCAGTACGACGCTATGCGCCGCAGCGCCGACGAGATCAGCGGGCTGGAGACAGGCGTTGTCCGTATCGGCACGGTGTCCAGCGTGTCGGCCCACTGGCTGCCACAGGTGATCCGAGCCTTCTGGGAAAAGCACCCTAACGTGCAGATCGTGCTGCACCAGGGAGATTATTCCAGCATCCAGGAGTGGGTGCGTACCGGTGCGGTGGACTTCGGTTTTGTGAATCCCCAAGCGGTGAAGGGACTGGAGACAATGGTGGTAAGATCCGGTGAGTTTCGGGTTGTGGTGCCTGTCGGCCATCCGTTGGCGGCAAAAGCGGCGGTGACGTTGGAGGAGTTGGCGGGCGAACGATTTCTGCTGGTGGAGGGCGGCACGTTCAGCGAGCCGGAGGAGGCCTTCGCCGCCGCTGAGATCGTGCCGGACATTAAGCTCCGTGTGCACGATGACTATTCTGTCCTGTCCATGATCGAGCAGGGGATGGGCATTTCCATCCTGACAGAGCTGGTGCTGCGTAAGACCGCCTATGATGTGGCGGCGCTGCCCATTGCTCCGCCCATCACCCGGACACTGGCTGTGGTCACCAAGGACCGCCGTACCCTGCCGCTGGCGGCCAAGGTATTCATCGATGAGCTGATGGCACATAGGCAGCAGATGCTGTGACGCTTTACAGCTTTAGTCGACAAAAATATTTTTGATAAGGTAGTTTACTTTCGCGGACTAAAATGCTATACTGGCATCAGTACCCGAAAAGGGAGAAAGAAGGAGAGACGATCATGGTTCGAACCGCAAAGTCCAAGATCGGAAAGAAAGAAAAGAACGACCGGCTGTATAAGGCTATTCTGACGCTGGAGACGGAGGAGGAGTGCTATAACTTCTTCCAGGACCTGTGCACGGTGTCTGAGCTGCGGAGCATGGAGCAGCGCTACGAGGTAGCCACGCTGCTGAACGACGGGATGATCTACAACGACATCCTGGAGCGCACCGGCGCGTCCAGCGCGACCATCAGCCGCGTGAACCGCAGCTTGATCTACGGCAACGGCGGGTATGAGAGCGTGCTGGAGAAGATGAAGGAGAAAGAGAAGAAATGAGCTGCTACGAGGCGCTGGCCGGCTCGTATGACGCGCTGACCGAGGACGTGGGCTACGGAAAGCGGCTGGACTTCATCGAGAAGCTGCTGCGCCGCAGCCGTATCCCGGTGAAGCTGGTGCTGGACCTGGCCTGCGGCACCGGGACCATGAGTTGGCTGCTGACGCAGCGGGGTTACGAGGTCATCGGCGTGGACGGCAGCGAAGATATGCTGGCGGCGGCCATGAGCAAGGGCGTGGAGACACAGGGCGTGCCGCCTGTTTTCCTGCACCAGTCCATGCCGAAGCTGGACCTGTACGGCACGGTGGACGCGGCGGTGTGCTGCCTGGACAGCCTCAACTATCTGACGGA
>DJPP01000158.1:11311-12291 GCA_002438575.1 Oscillospiraceae bacterium UBA6409
TGTACCTACTACATGGACCTGTTCCGCCGCCGCGGCGACGGTGCATGGCGCCGCAGCGCGGAGGTGCACCGCCAGCGGGCCTACTCTGTGGAGGAGCTGACCGCCTGGCTGGCTGCGGCGGGGTTCGGAGATATCCGGGCTTACGGCGATATGCGTATGCGCCGGCCCCGCGCGGATGAGCAGCGGGTCTATATCAGCTGCATTCGCAAATAAAGAGGTCCGGTACTCGGGCGGATCAAAAGAAATGACCGCGCCCCGCCCTTTTGGGCGGGGCGTGTGAGACGAAAGAGGGTTATATCTATGGCAGATCGTATCGTAAGAGCTATTTCCACCGACGGCATGGTGCAGGCGGCGGCCATTTGCAGCCGCGGCCTGACGGAGCGCGCCCGGCAGATACACAAGACGCTGCCTGTGGCCACGGCGGCGCTGGGCCGCACACTGGCGGCGGCATCCATGATGGGCAACGCACTGAAAAGCGACGGCGCCAGCCTGACGCTGCAATTCAAGGGCGGCGGTCCGCTGGGTACGGTGCTGGCCGTCAGCGACAACGAGGGCAACGTGCGGGGCTACGTGACCAACCCCCATGTGGACCTGCCTCTGCGGCCGGACGGCAAGCTGGACGTGGGCGCGGCCGTGGGTCATGAGGGCACATTGACGGTCATCAAGGACCTGCACATGAAGGAGCCCTATGTGGGCACCATCGATCTGCTGGGCGGTGAGATCGCCGAGGACGTGGCGGGCTATTTCGTGGAGTCGGAGCAGATCCCCACCGCCTGTGCCCTGGGCGTACTGGTGGACCGGGACCAGAGCGTCAAGGCCGCCGGCGGATACCTTATCCAGCTGATGCCCGGCGCGGGGGAGGACGTCATCACCAAGGTGGAGGGCGGCATCATGGCCGCGGGGCCGGTTTCGGCGCTGCTGGACAAAAACGACGACCCGGAGCAGCTGCTGCGGGACGTGATGAGCGACTTTGACCTGAA
>DJPP01000074.1 GCA_002438575.1 Oscillospiraceae bacterium UBA6409
ACATGGCGCAGTATCACGCCGGGATAGTCGTACTGCATACGGGTCATGGCGGTGATGAGGTTCTGCAGGTCCAGTGCCGTCTTTGGCATACGGAGCAGCAGCAGTTCGAATTTCCCGTCGTCCATCTGTACGCGGGAGGGATCCAGCTTCACCAGGCCGCCCAGGGAGGTGGAATTACACACGGCGCCGAAAATGAACTCGCCCTCAAAGCGCTCACCGTCCGCCTCCACCGCGCAGCGGTAGGGCCGCAGGGAGTCCAGGTCGCCCAGCCCCTCCAGAATGTAGGCAAAATGGCCCAGGGCGTTCTTGGCCGCCTGGGTGGCGGAGTAGGAGGACCGGGTAAAGGCCCCGAAGGAAGCCACATAGGCGAAATAGCGGTCGTTATGCCGCCCCACGTCCAGGGGGCAGGGCTTGCCTGTGGCGGCCGCCTCCGCCGCCGCGGACAGCATGGTGTGAAGATGCAGGCTCATGGCAAAGTCGTTGGTGCTGCCGCAGGGCAGATAGCCCAGCAGGGGGCGCTGCTCCAGCTGCATAAGCCCGGACAGCGTCTCGTTCAGCGTGCCGTCGCCGCCGGCACAGACCACCATGTCGTACTGCCCGCCCCACCGGGCGGCGATATCGCGGGCCTGACCGCCCGCCTCGGTGATATAGACCCGTACCAGATAGCCGGCACGGGAGAACTGCGCCACGGCATCGAACAGCGGGGCGCGGGATTTTGTCTTTCCCGCACGGGGATTGACGATAAACAAGAGCTTTTTCATAGGGACACCCTTCCATACCATCGTAATTCTCGGATGCTGCGCGGGGTTGTCCGAGTATGATACCACAGTTGCGGCGGGATTGCAATACACATTCCGCCGCGGGTGTTTGTGCTTCGAAAATTGTTGCAAAACGCCGCGCATACGGGTATGATAGAAAAAACAGCAGTGGGAGGTCCTGCCATGAAGCGAACGCAGTATTTCAAATGGGGGCTGACGGCCTTTTTGACCGTATGTGCCGTGCTGGTGTTCTACGACACCTTCTATCAGGCGGGAACGCTGCAGCGGTTCGTGTCCAAGCTGGCCTCCATCCTGGCGCCGGTGCTGTACGGCTTTGCCATCGCCTATCTGCTGACGCCCATCATGTCCTGTCTGGAACGGGCCATCGCGGCGCTGTGGAAAAAGCTCTTCAAAAAAGAGCTGAAGCAGCCGTCAGGCGCGCTGCGGCTGGTGAGCATCCTGCTGACCGAGGCCGTGGTCATCTTCCTGCTGTATCTGCTGCTGAGCGTGCTGGTGCCCCAGGTGGTAGACAGCGTGACCACCCTGATCAATAACGCGCAGGACTATTACCGCAAGGTCTATCGCTGGGCCAACGACCTGCTGGAGAGCGACAGTGGGATCGGGGTCTGGCTGGCGGGCCTCATCACCGAGCGCTATACCGACGGCATGGCCTTTTTGACCGACAAGGTGCTGCCCTGGGCCCAGAAGGCCATTGTGCCGCTGACCAACGGTATCTGGAGTGGCATCCGCGGCGCAGTGGGCTTTGCCTTTGACCTGATCGTGGGCATCATCGTGTCCATCTACCTGATGGGCATGAAGGAAAAGAGCCTGGCCCGCTGCTGCAAGGCGGTCTACGCCGCGCTGCCGGAGGAAAAGGCCGACGCAGTCATGCGCGGCACCCGACGGGTGAACGCCATCTTCTCCGGCTTCGTCCGCGGCAAGCTGCTGGACTCCCTCATCATCGGCATCCTGTGCTTTATCTGCTGCTCCATTCTGAAAATGCCCTACACACCGCTGGTCAGCGTGGTGGTGGGCGTGACCAACGTGATCCCCTTCTTCGGCCCCTTCCTGGGTGCGGTGCCGTCGGCATTCCTGATCCTGCTGGTCAGCCCCAGGCAGTGCCTGGTGTTTGTGATCTTTATCGTGATATTGCAGCAATTTGACGGCAACATCCTGGGCCCCAAGATCCTGGGCGACGCCACGGGCATTTCCAGCTTCTGGGTCATCGTGGCCATCCTGGTAGGCGGCGGCTTCGCCGGCGTGCTGGGTATGTTCATCGGCGTGCCGGTGTTCGCCTGTGTGCAGGAGCTGCTGAAATTCCTGATGGACCGCCGGCTGCGGAAGCGGAATATGCCCACGGAGGCCTACGCCTATGTGGGCCGGGCCAAGGATTCCCCGCCGGAGGACGCGCCCGCGCCCGAACCCAAAGACCCCGCGTGATATGGCAGGCAGGCGGGCACGCAGCCCGCCTGCCTTTTCTTTGAAAGGAGCACCCCCCATGACAAAAGACCTCTACGATAAGCTGATGGCCTTCGGCAACGACCGGGAGCCGTTTCTCACCCACAACTTTATGCGGACCACCGACCTGGACGACGGCACCGCCACGGTGGTGCTGCCCATGCACAACGAGAGTCTGAACCGCTGGGGCGGCGCCCACGGCGGCATCCTGTTCTCGCTGTGCGATGTGGCCATGGGCATGGCCATCATGACGCTGCGGCAGGAGATGGTGGTCACGGTGAACGCCGCCATCGACTATCTGTCCGCCGCTGCCGCCGGCAGCACCCTGACCACTGTGGGCCGGGTGGACCGCCTGGGCGGCAAGCTGGCCTTCTGCTCTGCCGAGATGACCGACGAGACCGGCAAGGTCATCGTCCGCGCCCACTGTGTCATGTGCTTCACCGGCAAGGCCCTGCCCCTGTGAGCGCCCGGGGTCTGCGCCGCTGGGGCGCGGCGCTGGCGGTGTTTTTCGCCGCATATTTCGCCCTGCGGACCAGCCGCGCGGCCATGACCGCCCTGTGGTACGGCGCCGTACTGCCGGCGGAACAGTGGCTGGGGCGGCGGTGGGGGCATCTGGCGCTCTCCGTAGGCGAGGTCCTGATCCTGACGGCGTTGTTCTGCGCCATACTGTGGCTGGCCAACGTGCCCCGGCGGATCATCGCCGCGCGGGGCCGCCGATGGGGCATGGCCCTGCGCCTGACGCTGACGGCGGCACTGGCGGCGGCCACGGTATACGCCGGTTTCTGCCTGACCTGGGGCATCGGGTACAACACCGACGGCTTTCAGGAAAAAAGCGGTATCCGCGCCCAGCCTTCCACCGCGGAGACGCTGGCGGAGGTGACGGCGTATTTTGCCGAAGAGCTGGCCGCCTGCGCCGATGATGTGCCCAGAGACGAAAACGGCGTCTGCGCGCTGGACCGGCAGGCGGCGCTGGACCGCAGCGCTGCCGCGCTGGATGTTCTCTATGGCGAGTTTCCGTTTCTGGAGGCCGAGACGGGCGGCGCCAAGGGCTTTGCCTGCTCCCGGGCGCTGAGCGCCCTGCGCTTCACCGGGTTTTACTTCCCCTTCACCGGCGAGCCGAACGTCAACATGGACAGTCCGGCGGCCTTTCTGCCGGCCACCATATGCCATGAACTGGCGCACCAACGGGGCATCACGGCGGAGGAGGAGTGCAATTTCATCGGCATACTGGCCGCTGTCCGGTCAGAGGATGCGGGGTACCGCTACTCCGGCTGGCTGACGGGGTTCGGGTATCTGTCCAACGCCCTGTACAGCGCCGACCGGGAGGCGTGGCAGACCATACGGGACGCACTGCCGGACACGGTGGTGGCCGACCTGCGGGCGGATAACGCCTATTGGGCGCAGTTCCGCGGCGCGGTGGCGCAGGTGTCGGACAAGGTCTACGACGGCTTTCTCAAGAGCAACGGCGATACGGACGGCAGCAAGAGCTACGGCGTGGTCACGGACCTGCTGGTGGCCTATTTCGGATAAAAAAATCTCCCCATCCGGGGAGATTTTTTATTGGCCTGTTTGATCAGAGGTTGACCAGCTGCAGTTCTATATCCTCACCGGACGGCGCGTGCCAGATCAGCAGAGCAGCATTTTCGTTATAATTCTCAACGACCTCCACATGGTTTGAAGCGTCCGGCTTCGGATGTCCGTCTACGACCGGAAATGTTGTCTCATAGCGCCCATCGCCGGTACGCAGCGTCACGGTGCTGTTTGCGTAAGCCTCCTTCAGCTTGTCACTATCTTCGGTCTCGCACTCCTGTGTCAGTGAGCCCTTGCAAACGCCCTTGAGATAGTTCGCATAGTAATACTTGCAGACATAGTGGCTCCCCGCCCCGCCGAACAGCCCCGTGCCGGCACCTGATATCTCCTTCACCCTCTCAAAGTTGAAATAGCGAAGACCGTCCCCATCGCCGCCGCAGCGCACCCAGCCGGACACATACGGCAATATTGAGTACACATCCCAGTCCACATACCAGGATTGGAATCTATCTCCTTCTTTAGGGATGCAAACGCCGAAAAACAGATTGTCCCACTGGGGCCTCCCCGCCCGGATAGGCCCCAGCGTTTCCCCATTATAGCCAAAATTAAAATAATATATGTTGTGCTCGTCCTCGTGCGTCATATCGCTGTAGGAAGCGTCGTAGGGCAGCAGCACATCGTAGTAATACGGTTCTATGACCTCCTCGCAGAGCTGCCGCATCATGGGATCCAGCGCCAGCGTCTCCAGACCGGGGATATCCTCCTCCAGCAGCGCCTCACTGACCGCGTCCAGATAGGCGCACTGCTCCGCCGTCAGCGCGGCGCGGGGCGTGTTGTCCGTCACGGCGGCGTCCCAGCACGACAGGCCGATGGCCACTGCCGCGGCCCCGGCCACCAGCATGGCCGGAAGGCTGCGGCGCTTCTTCTGCGGTGGCGCGGTGTCATCGCGGGATATCTCGTTCCCCGGCGCGGCCCACTCCCGCGGCGGCGCGGAGAACTCCGGCCTCGGCGGAGAAAACTCCGCGGGTGCCGGTGAAAATTCCTTGTCGTTCATGGCTTACTCCCGATCCAGCTCCACCCTGTGGACGGGGCAGGAGAGTCCCTCCTCCTCAAAGGCCATGAACAGCGTGCGGTTCAGCAGGCGCTGCGCCTTGTAAATATTCTCCTCGTGTGTCTCACCCGCCACCCGGAGCACAACGGCGCGGTTTTCATAGTCCAGCGTCTGTACGCCCAGATAGGCCGGGGCCTTGCTGAACAGGTCGGGGTGCTCCCGGTTCAGCTTCGGCAGCACCTCGCCCAGCACCTCCTCCGCCCGCGCCAGACTCTCCTTGTCATAGGGGACCGCCATGTCGCACACGGCGAAGGACAGGTCGTTGGATCGGTTGATGAGGCTGCGGATATCGGAGTTGTTGATGATCTTCACGTTTCCGCCGGAGTCCATGATCTGCGTGGTGCGGATGCCGATCTGCGTGACCGTGCCGCGGAAGTCGCCCACTACGATAATGTCGCCCACCTCGTACTGGTGCTCAAACAGCATGAACGTGCCGGTGATCACGTCGGCGATCAGACTCTCCGCGCCGAAGCCGATGATCAGCGCCAGCACGCCGGCGCCGGCCAGCAGCGCCCGCACATCCACGCCCACGATAGACAGCGCCCACAGCAGCCCCACGATGATCAGCAGATATCGGATAGCGCTGTCCGCCAGCGTGAACACGGTCTTGCCGTGGTTGCTGCTGGGCGACACTCTCTGAAATACGGCTCTGGCCGCCGCCGAAAACAGCACCAGCCCGGAGAACAGTATGATCAGCCGTGTGCCGATGTTCCAGATCTGCGTAAACAGGCCCGCGGGCGCGGGCACCGCCGCCCGCGCGGCCAGGGCCGCCAGCAGCAGCACGGCGGCCACCCACGGCAGCACCTTGCCCGATTTCTTTTTCATCCCGTTCTTTTCGTTTTCCATGATGTATTTCTCCCCTTTTTTATCAATATGACCAGCAGAAATTTAACAATTTTTCTACATAGACAGAATACACCGCCCTGTCGAATATGTCAACATATTGTGCGAAATATCCGAATATTTTGTCATTTCTACGCAAAAACGCCCGCCCTGCGTTATGCAGGGCGGGTGCTTTTCTATCACGATTTACAGACCCAAACCGGGGATATTCAGCCCGCCGGTGAGCGAGCTCATGGAGCTGTTCATGGCATCATCTGCCTGCCGAAGTGCCTCATTTACCGCAGAAATGACCAGATCCTGCAACATTTCCGCGTCCTCCGGATCGATGACGTCGGGCTTGATGGTCAGCTTGGTCAGCTCCTTTTTGCCGGTGACCACTGCCGTTACCGCGCCGCCGCCCACCGAGGCGGTAAACTCCGTTTTTTCAACTTCTTCCTGCGCTTTTGCCATATCCTGCTGCATTTTCAGCAGTTTTTGCTGCATTTGCGCCTGCTGCTGCATCATTCCGGCGCCGCCGGTAAAGCCCCTGCGGGCGCTGTATCCCTTTGCCATATTCGTTTCTCCTTTATATCGATCTGTTCATTTTGCCAGTGTAAACTATCGGACATCTTATGTGCAGCATCGGTTTACAAATATGCAATACCGATGTGCTTCATGTGTAACATCGGTGTGCTCAACATGAGACACCGGTGCGCTCAGCATGAACTGTCGGCTTATTTGATGCGAAAATTGTCCAGCTGTTTGGCGTTTTCCACCAACTCGTCCAGCTTGTCCCTGTGGGGGACCGGCACCTCCCAGGGCGGCAGGTCCGGCGGGGCGGGCGGCGCCTCCTCCGGCAGGGGCGGGCGCTCATAGTCGTCCGCCGGCGGGGCGGGCGCGGGACGGGGCGCAGGACGGGCCGGGGCGCACCGCACGGGCGCGGCGGGGCCGCCGCCTACGGTGAACTGCACCCGGACGGGACGGCCCACATGGCGGCTGGTGACGCCGCAGAGCACGTCCTCGATGGCCTTGCGGCTGAGCTGCTGCTTCACCAGGTCGTTGGCACAGGTAACGGTGAGGATATCCCCCTCCAGCACACCCGTCGCCTGGTTCAGCCACACCCGGTCGGGAATGGTCAGGGGGCCCTTGTAGTGCTCGATAAGCGCGGCCCAGACCTGACTGTCACCGCCGGCGGCGGACGCTGCCGGGGCACCCTCCGCCGCAGGGGCCGGAGGTGCGGGGGCCGCGGTGGCCTGCGTGGGTACCGGTGCGGATACCGGTACGGATACCGGTGCGGGAGATACCTCCCGCGGGGGCGGGGGCGCTTCGCGGCGGGGCGGCGGAGTCGGCGCAGCCGCCGGACGGACCGCAGGTCTTTCCGTCGGGATGACGCCCTTTTTCATGGCGTCCTCCAGAGCAGAGACGCGGTCCGACAGGGCCTCCGTGTCGTTGGAGAGGCTCTCGTCGCACAGGCGCAGGAGGCACAGCTCGGCGTCCGTCCGCTGGCGGATGCTCCTGGGCAGGGCCGCGGCGGTCCGCTGAATGGTATCGGTCATATAGAGCAGGCGGCGCATGGGGACCTCCGCCGTCAGTTCGGAGAGGGTCTTGCGGTCATACAGGCCGCCCAGCAGGGCGGCGCCGCCCTCCGGCGCGGCGGCCAGAACGGTCATATCCCGGCACAGGTCGCTGAGCTCGCCCAGCAGCGCGCCCACATCCTTGCCGCCCCGGTACAGCTGGTCAAGCAGCGCCAAAGCGTCGCCGCCCTGACGCGCCAGAAGCAGGCGCATGAGCTGCACCGTCTGGGTGCTGCCGGCCAGTCCCAGCGTGTCCAGCACGCTGCGGCCGTCCACGACCGCGCCGGCGGCACGGCACTGGTCCAGCAGGCTGAGTGCGTCGCGCAGCGCACCGTTGGCCATGCGGGCCAGCAGGTCCGCCCCATCCGGGGTCAGGTCGATGGCCTCGGCCTTCGCCACCTTCAGCAGCTGCTGCTCCATATCGTGGGGCAGGATGCGCTTGAAATTGAACCGCTGGCAGCGGGAGAGTATGGTGGCCGGGACCTTCTGGATCTCGGTGGTGGCCAGGATAAACAGCAGGTGGGCGGGCGGCTCCTCCATGATCTTCAGCAGGGCGTTGAAAGCATCGCGGGAGAGCATATGCACCTCGTCGATGATGTAGACACGCTTTTGCAGCACCGCCGGCGGGTAGACGGCCTCCTCCCGCAGGCTGCGGGCGTCGTTGACGCTGCCGTTGGAGGCGGCGTCCAGCTCCGTCACATCCAGCAG
>DJPP01000094.1:0-1577 GCA_002438575.1 Oscillospiraceae bacterium UBA6409
GGCGCAACACCTGCCCGCCGCCGCAGCGGCGAAGCTCCCCTGACCCGGCAGAAGCAAACACCCCTACCGTGGCGGAAGCAAGCGGCCGCGCCAGCCTCCGCGCCGGTGAACGCAGGCACAGTCCTTTTATCCGACAACGATGACGAAAGACTGTGTCCGCGAGAATACGCTGCAAATCACAGCCGAGTATAGCGCGCCAAGGGATCCTTAAACCGTAGGTTTAAGTGGTTTTCTTTGGTGTCTTTCTTTTGACAACAAAAGAAAGATACTCGTGCCGGAGCACGAAACGCCCCATCCTGCGCCCGCAGGCGCAAAATATCCCTGCCGCCTGCGGAACGGCGAACCCTCCCCTCCCCGCAGGCGCAAAAAAAGAGACGGCCTCGCCGTCTCTTTTTTGTTACGCGTCGTAGACGCCCAGTATCACAATACCCGCCACCACTAGCGCGATCATGGCGTAGTGCTTCCAGCTGAGCTTTTCCTTCAGGAAAATGCGGCTCCACAGCACCGAGGCCACGCAGTAGGCGGAGATGATGGGCGCGGCCAGCGCCACGTGCTCCGTGTCCGCCAGCGCGTAGATGTACGCGAACTGGCCCGCCGTCTCGCACACGGCGCCCACGTACTTGGGCCCCTCCCGTTTGGGAACGAGCCGGCTCTTCTTGATGAGCACCACATACACAAAGCACACGATGCCCGCCAGCAGGAACGTCAGCTCATAGGCGCAGTTGGCGCTGTCCTCGTTCAGTGTCTCCAGCACCCGGCTGTCGGCAAAGGTGCCCAGGGCGTCCAGCAGGCAGTAGATCACCGGCAGGACCAGCGCCAGCGCCGACTTGGCGTAGCGGTGGTTGCTGGCCTGCTGCCGCGCGGCCCGCAGGTCGTCGTCCTCCCGTGCCTCCACGATGCCCAGACCGATAACGCCCACGCATACCAGCGCTGTGGCTGCCAGCTGGGCCGGCACCAGCTCGCCCAGCCCGCCGGTAGCCAGCGCCAGCACCGCCACCAGCGCGCCGCTGGAGTTGCAGATGGGGGAGGAGATGGACAGCTCGATATACCGCAGGCCGATGTAGCCGATGGTCATGGAGCTGATGTACAGCAGGGATACCGGCAGGTACGTCAGGATGATGCTGCTGTTGATCTCCGTGCCGTTGATGAAAATTTCGTAGGCGGCGTGCAGACCCATCACCAGGCCCACCGCCATCACCATTTTAAGATGGCTGTATTTGTCGTCCGCGTCCTGGCAGCCGATCTTGCTGAACAGATCAGAGCCACTCCAGCAGATCAGTGCGATCAGGGAAAACCAAAACCACATAAAAGACTCCTTATTCTATCATGTATAGCAAAACCTGCTATACGGCAATGTACATTAGTTGCAAGTAAACGTATAAACAACGAACATAAAATGCACAGAAAAAGGAGGCGGACGCCGCCGAAAGGGATGGTTGGGGAGAAACATACGGCTTCCTCCGTGGTTTACATAATTATAGAGTGATCAGGCCGGCCTCCAGCATTTTCTGCAGGCTCATCAGGATGCCCAGCTTGGCATGGTACCAGGTCAGCCCGCCTTGGAAATACACCGCATA
>DJPP01000094.1:1707-2750 GCA_002438575.1 Oscillospiraceae bacterium UBA6409
CTGTATGCCCTTGCAGAAGGCGATCATGCCCTCCCGGCTGCCCAGCTCCACCGCCTGAATGATGTCGTGCCGCACCTCAGAAGCACCTGGAATAACGCGAAAACCGAGTTTTTCATAACAATTCGCGGCAAATACAGCACCCTTCACCGCAGAGGCCACCACCGTGGGCGCCAGGAAAAAGCCCTGGTAAAATTGGGTCAGCAGTCCCAGATTTGCGCCCACCTCCCGGCCAAGACCGGGGGCGGTGAGCCGCCGGGCGCAGCGCTCGATCAGGTCGGCGCGGCCGCAGATATAGCCGCCGGTGGGGGCCAGCCCGCCGCCGGGATTTTTGATAAGGCTGCCCACCATCAGGTCCGCGCCCACGTTCACCGGCTCGATCAGCTCTGTGAACTCGCCGTAGCAGTTGTCCACCATGCAGATCACGTCCGGCTTGCATTGTTTACATAATGTGATCAACTCGCCGATCTGCGCTACCGAGAAACTGGGTCGTGTCGCGTAGCCTTTTGAACGCTGTATCGTTATCAATTTTGTTTTCTCGTTTATTGCTGCACAAATTTCATCGGTATCAAAAGAACCGTCAGGAAGCAAATCGACTTGCCGATAGCTTACCCCATACTCCTTCAGTGAGCCCGCTGACTCCCGAATGCCGATGACCTCCTCCAGTGTGTCGTACGGTCCCCCCACCGGACTCAAAAGCTCGTCACCCGGCAGCAGGTTCGCGCCCAGCGCCAGCGCCAGCGCGTGGGTGCCGCAGGTGATCTGCGGGCGCACCAGGGCGGCCTCCGCGCCGAAGCAGTCGGCGTAGACGCGCTCCAGCGTGTCGCGCCCCTCGTCGTCGTAGCCGTAGCCGGTGGAGAGATTAAAATGATTGGCGGCCACACGGTTTTTCTGCATGGCGGCGATGACCTTCAGCTGATTGGCCTCGGCGATGGCATCGATGGCCGCAAAGCGGTCCTTCAGGCCGGACAGGATCGTTTCGCTGAAGGCCAGCACTTCTTCGCTGACGCCCAGCGCCTTATACGCTTCGTTCATAGTTCACCTCA
>DJPP01000094.1:2855-4633 GCA_002438575.1 Oscillospiraceae bacterium UBA6409
AGGGGCGTGCATCAGCTCCGGCGCCTCGCAGCGGAAGGTCTCGAAGGTTTTTCTGTCGCCGCTGAGCAGGGCGGCCACCACATCCAGCCGTCCCTCCTCCGCCAGTCGCAGCAGGGCGTGGTCCATAGCGGCGGCACAGCCCTGCTCCTCCTCGTCGGCATACATCTCCCGACGGCCCAGCCAGTAGAGGAACTCCTCCGGGTCCAGATCCAGCTTGGTAGTGATCTGGCTGAGCTTGAAAAACTCCTTGCGGTCCATGCGCTTCAGTACGTCGATCAGGTACTGCACCAGACCGTCGTCCATGGCGATGCAGTCCAAAAAGACCTCAAAGGCGTGCTTGTCGGCGTCTGGGTCGGGGGTCGCGGACTTTTCCTCCGCGGCAGGGGCTTCCTGTGCCTTATCCGCGTTTTGAAGAAACAGCTCAAAACCGCCGAGGTCGCCGCTTTCGGCGAACAGCTCCTCCGGAAGCACCGTGCCGTCCTGGGCGGCGCAGGCGCGGACAAAGGCGGCCATGCCCATATCCTGCAGCTGCTGGCCCAGCGCCTGTATGCGGGCGTTCTCATCGCCGCCCTCCGGCAGGGTGATGCCCTCCGGGGCGGGACGCGTGCCCTCCCATACCTCGGTCATATAGCGCAGATAGTAATCAAAAAGGGTCATAGCTCTCTCCCTCGCTTTCCAAATTGAAATTGTATCATACAGCGCTTGTCAATGCAAGAAATATCGGGTATGATAGGGGAAAACCGTGAAAGGAGCCGCCTATGGAAGCGTACTATGTCTATATGCTCCGCTGTCGGGGCGGCAGCTTATACACGGGCATCACCAACGATGTGGCGCGGCGGATGGCCATGCATTGCAGCGGCAGGGGCGCCAAGTACACCCGGGCACACCCGCCGGAGGCTTTGGCGGCGCTGTGGCGCTGCGGGGACAAGATAACGGCGTCGCGGCTGGAATACGCCATCAAGGCGAAGCTGACCCACGGGCAGAAGGAGGCGCTTGCCGCAGCGCCGGAGGGGATAGGGGAGTGGTTTCCCGCGCTTCCCGCCGAGGCGGTAACGCTGCTGCCCGCGGGGCAGGAATTTCCAATTTTTGAAAATCAAACGTAAGAACCGTTGCCGGGAATGATAAAATTGGACTTTTTTCACAAAATGCTCTGGACAAACCGGAAATTCTTGCTATAATGAAGCTATCCGCAGAGGTACCTCTGCATTAACGTTTTAATGGAAATTAAAACGAACGTGTCTGCGGAAATCTAACATTACGGGGTAGGAGACATGAAAAAATTGTTGGCAACTATCTTGGCACTGGTCATGGCGCTGGGGCTGTGCAGCGTGAGCTGGGCGGAGACAGCAGCAAATTGTACTGCCGAGGGCTGCGCGCATAAGGCGGCAATCGGAACGGCATACTATGATACGCTACAGGAGGCGCTTGGAACGGCTGAAAGTGGCAATACCGTCAAGCTGCTGGGCGATGTGACGCTGGATGCGGACGAATCCATCACCATCAGCGCGGATAAGAACTTCACCCTCGACCTGAACGGCTTCACCATCTCGCAGGAGAAAAAGCAGACCGAGGGTCATTCCCTGCTCACGAACAAAGGCAAGCTGACGATTGTAGACAGCAGCGCAGCTGGAACCGGCAAGATCACTTATGAAGACACCGGCAGCGGCGGTAATTATGTTTCAAACACGATCACGAACCAGGGCACGCTGACGGTAGAGAGCGGCACCATTGAGAACACCTGCTCTACCAATACTTCTCATAATGGCTTTCCCTATGCC
>DJPP01000049.1:0-5972 GCA_002438575.1 Oscillospiraceae bacterium UBA6409
GCCATGCTCACCGTCCCCTTCCGCGCATCCGGGCCTTTTCAGCCTTGGCGCCGTACTCGTTGATCTTGTGCCGCTGGTAGCGGTCTATCTCCTTTTCCCGCCGGTAGGCGGTCAGTTTCACCCGTTCCTCGGCCCTGGCGGCCTCCACCTCGGCGTACTTCCCGCACCGGTAGCTCCCGTCCTCGTTCCTTCCGTGGCAGCCGACGTAGCGTTCGGTGCAGTGCAGGCAGGGCTTCAGCTCGGCGTTTCTCCCTGTCTTAGGTCGGTTGTCCATGTTACCAGCTCCCTTCTGGCGCCGGCCGCGGCGGCGTCCTCATGCGCCATGAGCACGTCCACCACATAGCCGTGTACGCCGGTGTCCAGTGCCTTGTAGGTCTTTTCGCCTATGGTCACGGTGCTGCCCAGCGGAATGATGTCCGGATCCACCGCCACCGCCTCGCCGGGGTGTACCCACTCTCCGCTGGCGGTCAGTACAAGGTCGCCGCAGCGGTTGAGGTGGCTGTACGGCGTACAGCAGGCACAGTAGCCCGTCACCGTGAACACGCCGGCAGTTTCCGTTGTCTCCGGCTCCAGCAGGACCGCCATTTCCTGCGGCTCCTGCGCGACGCTCTCCGGCGCCGGTCTGCTGCCCAGCAGCCAGATCAGCTCCACCGCCAGCAGCACCGTCAGCACGGCGGCCACCGCCCACAGGGCGTTCCGCAGCCGCCGGATGCGGCAGGCGTGGCTATAGGCCCGCGCCCGCCGGTTCCGTTCCATCCGTGTCTCCGTCACCGGCCCAGCGCCTCCACGCATTTCAGCACCGCCCCGGCCAGCCACGCCGCGCCGATGTAGGCGCAGATCCATCCGAAGGCGCTCATACCGTCAGCCTCCCCATCGTGTCCTCCGCCCAGGTCTCGATGCGGTCCGTGTCCCGCACCTGCACCTGGTAGGCCCACGCGCCGTTCCGTTTCGTGGCCCGGAGCACCGTGCCTATGGGCGGGTGCCCGCCGTTTCTCTCTGCGGCCGTCGGGGCGAGGCACACCGCCTGTTCGCCCTCGGCGAACTTCGCGCCGCGGCTCTTTCTCTTGTTCATGCTCTGCTCCTTTCGTATCCCCGGCTTGCGCCGGGGGATAGCCTTTCTGATCAGTCCTGCGCCGGCTCCGCCGTCTTGGCCTTGATGCCGATGTGAAAGCCGGGGGCCACGCCAAGCGAATAGCTGGCATTGGTGTAGTCCGCGGCGCCCGACGTGGCCACACGGCAGAAAATGTTGCTGCCGCTGGCAAACGGCGAGCGCAGCCAGGCATACCACAGGTACGTCTTCCGGTGGGCCTGGTCCTCGGCGAAGAACGGCAGGGGCCTGTCCGGCGTATCGTCCCGCTGCATCCAGCCCGGCGCGTCCTTGCCGAACACCTCCACCGCGGACAGGGGCCACAGCTTGTCCGTGCAGCTGTACGCCTCGCCGTCCACCGTCTGGGTGATGGTGCGCGCCAGCAGCAGCGCCGCCAGCTCGTCCGGCAGCAGGGGCAGGACCTCCTCGTTGAGGCGCTCTCTGGCGTCGCTCTCCGGATAGTCCACATAGTCCGCGTTCCACCAGTGGCGGCCATCGTACATGGCCATGTCCCGCACGCCCTTAAAGAGGCAGCCGGTTAGGACGCCGTCGGTGATGTCCGCCACCACGAAGGCGGCCTCCTGACCGTTCTTGAGGTTAAAGGCGACCTCGTCGCCCACGCGCAGCGCCGCCAGCTTCTCCGGGCGGGCGAAGTCCTCCGCGTTCCAAATGGTCAAAGTCTCGTGTTTCATGTCGTTTTCCTCCTGTTGTTGATTATTTGCTCCCGGCCTCCGCCGGGTAGAAATTCGCACGTCCGGCAAAAAAGGTGTTCAGCACCGTGACCTGGATAGCCGTTGCCAGCTGGCCCCGCCGGGCTTCGTCCAGCGTGTCCACATCGGTCTCCACGCCGTTCACCTTTACAAAGGCCTTCACCGTGATGGGCGGCCGTTCCCGTTTCGCCATGCTGTCACGCTCCTTCCCTGCCATCCTATGCCCCGCCGGGATTGTCCTATCTCTTGCGCCCTCCCTGCCGCCGTGCTATACTGGCGGCGAAGGGAGGTGAGATTTTGTCTTACTGTGAAATGCTCCTTGTGTTCCGCGATCCGCCGCCGGAGGCGCTTATCCCGTCCATGCTGGAGTCCGGCGCGCTTGGCGGCGCTATCTCTGTGTTCGACCGGGCCTTTCAGATCGGTGCGGCCTGCTCTCCCAGCGAGCTTCGCCACCGGCTGAAATCCTACATTCCGGGCCTGCCCTACGCCTGCGGTGTGCTGCGACCCGAAACGTTCCTCATCGACCGCGGCGCTGCCGAATGAGCGCCCGCCGCATCCCGTGATTGTCCCGCCGCTTGCGGCGGGGCTTTCTTTTCCAGCCGACAAACCGCGGCTTTATGGTCACACCGCCGCCTTCGCGGCGGTGTATTTCTTTACGGATCCACATACGCCCTCCCTGTCAACGCGCCTACCAGCGCGGCCCGTAGGAACGCCCTCTGCGCTGCGTCCATGCGGCGATACGCTTCCACCATGAATTTTTCAAAGTCTGAAGCGGGCGATGTGCCGCATCCCTCCGAACAGAGAAGCGCACTTGCAGCGACACCCAAGAATTCTGCAAGTTTTTCAACAGTGCCTATTCCAGGCACGCGCTTGCCGGTCTCCCATGCAGATACAGCTTTTTCGGAGACACCGACCGCGTCACCCAACTGCGCCTGCGTGATCCCGCGAGACTCTCGCAAACTCCTGATGTTTTCGCCGATGGACATAAGCATCACCTCAAACTTTTCGATGTTGCAAATTTGCGAAATCTGTGCTATACCGTGAGTGCCCTTTAAGAGAGGGGCGCAGGATGCGTATGACGATTTCTTTTACGAAAAGTCCCCGGATAAGCGCCGGCAGATTTTTTTGGAAAACGGGGTACCGTCAAAGCTCATTCCTGTGGCAATAGAACTGTTCAGCTAACAAACGGCAGCCGAGGGTTTCGCCTCCCTTCGGCTGTTTTTTGCGCCCCTCTCTTAAAAGGCACTCATTGCACGTTTGTCATTGTTTAGTTGACTCTCTTGACAAAAAAATAGAGATGAGTGAGCCCACGTCGACCTGCAATGTATTGGCCAGCTCGACCGTGTCCTTAATGTCTGGCATCCGTTTTCCGTTGGTTATGTAGTTTAGCTTCTGCTTCGGCCAGCCAAGCTGTCTGGCGCAGTCCGCTTCTGTTTTGAAGCGCGTATAAATCATGCCGCGCAGTTCATTCATAAGTCGCTACCCTCCTTGTATTTATGGTCATCGTTTAGTTGACTTGCCATTATACTATCACCGAACTCCCTCGTTGTCAACTATTGTTTGATAATTTTGCGAAAATATTTTGCGCGTCATTTTCTTGTTGACACTGTTTGATAACTGTGCTTTAATTATCTCGGAGGTGTAATCATGAGTTTCGGAACTAAACTTAAACTGTGCAGGTCGGCACTCGGTCTGTCCCAACAGCAGCTTGCCGACCTTGTTGGCTCCACAAAGCAAATTGTGAGCCTTTATGAAAAAGACGAGCGCATCCCTAAAGTGACAACAGCCGCAAAATATGCCGATGCTGTCAAGGTCCCCTTGAAATATCTCATCACAGACTCCATCCCCATCAACCTGTGGGAGGCCGACGACCTTTTGGAGGATTACTGGCGGGCATCTCCTGCGGATAGATTAAAAATCGTTGTTCGCCGAGGGATCGATCCCCGGATAGCCCTCGACTATGAGCGTGTTTCTGCTCTCGCGCAGTTAGCAAAAAAAGAAAAAAACGCCGCCCTGCCCGGCGACGGTCTTTCCGGTGACGAGTTGAAGCTGGTGGGCATCTACCGCAGCATCACAGGGCAAGGACGGCAGGAGATGATGGCCCATGCGGAGTACATCGGGGAACGGTACAAGAAAAACCCCTCCGCGTCCACCGGGAAGGTCGTGTGATCTTCCTGGACTTTTCCCGCCGCTGAATAAAAAGCCCGCCCCGGTTTCCCGGCGCGGGCAATTCAGAAATAGCAAGGAGGTGCTTTTATGGCCGGCTCGAATACTTCTGCCGCCTTCGTCATGGGCCGCTGTCTGCTTCGTATGTCCTCCCGGTATACCAGGCAGTCCCACACCGTTTTCATCGGCCACGAGCCGGGAGGTGACGAGCATGACTGACCTGAAGATCGCCGCCGCCTATATCCGCGTTTCCACCGATGACCAGGTGGAGCTCTCCCCTGCCTCTCAGCTGGTGGAGATCCGCAAGTGGGGCGCCGCCAACGGATACCTCGTCCCCGACGAGTTCGTCTTTGTGGACGAGGCCAAGTCCGGCCGCAAGGTCACCGGGCGTGACGAGTTCCGCCGGCTCATCGCCACTGCCAAGACCAAGCCAAAACCCTTCGACGCCATCCTCCTGTGGAAGTTCTCCCGCTTCGCCCGCAACCGGGACGACGCGGTGTACTATAAGTCCATCCTCCGCAAGCAGCTGAAGATCGAGGTCATCTCCATCAAGGAGCCCATCGAGGACGGCAAAATGGGCGTCATCATGGAGTCCATGATCGAGGCCATGGACGAGTATTACTCCATCAATCTGGCCGAGGACGTCAAGCGCGGCATGGAGGAAAAGCACCGCCGCGGCGAGCTCCAGGCCACGCCGTCCTTTGGATACACCGTTCTCGACAACGTGTTGGCCCCGGTGCCGGAGGAGGCCATATATGTGCGGGAGATATTTTCCCGCTTCATTTCCGGCCAGGGGCTTTACTCCATTGCAAGGTGGCTCAACGCCATGGGCGTCAAGACGCACCGCGGCAGCGCCTTCGCAAACCGGACGGTTGAATACATCCTCCGCAATCCGGTGTACATAGGCAAGCTGCGGTGGAACCCCACCGGGCGCAGCCGCCAGGACTTCACGAACCCGAATATCATCGTGACCGACGGCAAACATGAGCCCCTTGTCTCTGAGGAAGTCTTCCAGCAGGCGCAGACGCGCATCGCGCAGCTGAAGGCCGCCACGCCCTACAAGGCCCGCCCCCTCGGCAGCAATAAGGACTGGATCAGCGGCCTGGTCCGCTGCGCTTCCTGCGGCGCCACGCTGATCTTCGCCAAGCCTCATTACTGGAAGTGCAACAACTATGTGGGCGGCCGCTGCCGCACCTCCCAGCACATTTCCTCCGACGTTCTGAAAAAGGCCATCCTCGACCGACTCCACATGGATGCCGCGGCATCCGCCCCTTTGAGTTACGAGGTGCTGCGCGTCAACGGGCGGGACGGCGACACCTCCGCCGCCCTTCGGACGCAGCGTGCGTCGTTGGAGCGCCGTCTTGAACGCCTCCGCGAGGCTTTCCTCGCCGGCGTCGATACCGTGGAGGAGTACCGGCAGTTGAAGGAGGATACACAGGCGCAGATCCAGCGCATCGATCAGGAGCTTTCCGCGGCCGCCGCAGAGAACCGCCGGGCAGGCGATATCTCTATCATGCGCTCCGCCATCAGTGACGCTCTCTCTGTCATTGAGGACGAGGGCGCCTCGCTGGAGCAGCGTTGCAACGCCGCCCGATCCATCATCGACCGCATCACATGGGACAAGGCGCAGAACCTCCTGACCATCCACTACCGGCTCATGCTGGAATAATTTTTGCCCCTAATCGTAGTCTATTGATGTCCGGTGGCCCGGACGGTGAATTGGGCGCTTCTCTGCGCTATCTCAGCCAGCGATACTCCATGCCCTACGCCGAGTTGAAGGGCCTGCTTACCGACATCGGCACAGAAGAGCTGGGACATCTGGAGATGGTGGGGACTATCGTTCACCAGCTGACGCGGAACCTGTCTGACGAGGACATCCGGACTGCCGGATTTGACGCCTACTTCGTGGACCACACCACGGGAGTCTATCCCACCGCGGCGTCTGGTTTTCCCTGGTCAGCGGGCTCCATCGGCGTTACCGGTGACATGATCGCCGACCTGACGGAGGA
>DJPP01000049.1:6078-7373 GCA_002438575.1 Oscillospiraceae bacterium UBA6409
GCCCGGGAGATCGTCCACTTCCAGCGCTTCGGCGAAGGACTTCGTCTGGCCAAGGACCGGCTGAACGAAAAGAACGTATATTTTATGAACCCATCCTTTGACAAATAGTGCCTATTGCCACAAAAATAAGCTGTCCCCGGCAGAGCCGGGGGCAGCTTATTTTTTGTTCGTTTCGTCGGCCTTCTCCTGCTGCTTTTTCAGCCGTTCTCCCACCTTTTTCATCAGGCGCAGACACAGCGCCGAGCTGGCAGCCAACAGCGCCGTTCCCGCCAAAAGCTCTTTCTTTTTCATGTACGGCTCCTTTCTCCATTTGCCATTTTTTGTAGTATAGCACATTGTTATCCCGTTTGCAAATCCGTTAAAGGACTACTTCGACGAACGGTTCGATATATCGCAATGTTTGTCGAATAATTCACATTTTCTGGCGTTTTTTCTGCCCGCTTTTCGTTGTGGTTTTGACGGTATGGTACCTCAAATTTTTGGCGGGTTCCACAAAAATCAACGCTGTGACGATTTCAGCCATACCTCTTTATTTACTTTACTGGGGA
Source organism: Oscillospiraceae bacterium UBA6409 (assembly GCA_002438575.1). Classification (GTDB taxonomy): domain Bacteria; phylum Bacillota; class Clostridia; order Oscillospirales; family Oscillospiraceae; genus Vescimonas. Next base: position 6,627 of record DJPP01000049.1, read on the forward strand.
AATGTGCTTTAATAAAACCGTACGTTTGGGCGTGATCGGCGCCCAAGCAGAATTTGAGGAGGAAAAGTACATGGTACAGTTTGCAAGCAGAATGGAACAGTTGAAGGGCTCCGAGATCCGCGAATTGCTGAAGCTGACAGCACAGCCCGATATCATCTCTTTTGCCGGCGGCCTGCCTGCCGCTGAGCTGTTCCCCGTGGAGCAGATGATGAAGGCCTCTGAGGCCGTCATGAAGGAGCATGGCCGTGAAGCACTGCAGTATTCCACCACCGAGGGCTTCCCTCGCCTGCGTGAGCAGATCGCCGAGCGTATGCTCGTTAAGAACAACATCCACACCGACAAGGACCATATCCTGGTAACCTCCGGTTCCCAGCAGGGCCTGGATTTCTCCGCACGTGTGTTCCTGAACCCCGGCGACGTCGTGCTGCTGGAGAGCCCCTCCTACCTGGGTGCCGTTAACGCGTTCAAAGCCTGCGAGCCCAAGTTCATCGAAGTTCCCACCGATGACGGCGGCATGATCATGGACGAGCTGGAGAAGATCCTGGCCACCACCGAGCGCGTGAAGATGATCTACGTCATTCCCGATTTCCAGAACCCCACCGGCCGCACATGGGATCTGGAACGCCGTCATAAGTTCATGGAGATCATCAACCGCTATGAGATCCCCGTCATCGAAGATAACCCCTACGGCGAACTGCGTTTCGAGGGCGAGTATATGCCCGCGCTGAAGAGCCTGGACACCAAGGG
>DJPP01000049.1:7514-8080 GCA_002438575.1 Oscillospiraceae bacterium UBA6409
CAGGCATCCACCATCGGTCAGATGGAGACCTCCAAATGGATCGATATGTTCGATTTGGACTCTCACGTCAACACCATCCGTGAGTGCTACCGCAAGCGCCGCGCTGTCATGTTGGAGACCCTGGCCAAAGAGCTGCCCGAGCCCTGCACCTTCACCCGTCCCGACGGCGGTCTGTTCGCTTGGGTCGTCCTGCCGGAGTACATGGATGCCAAGGAGCTGCAGATGAAGTGCCTGTCCAAGAAGGTCGCCTTCGTTCCCGGCGGTTCCTTCTTCCCCAACGGCGGCCACGAGAACACCCTGCGTCTGAACTACAGCTGTATGCCCGAGGACAAGATCGTCAAGGGCATTACCGCACTGTGCCAGACCATCCGCGAAAATCTTCGCTAACAGTCAAGATATAAGGAGACGACGCATCCCATGAAGCACGTAAAAGTCCTTATCGGCAACTATGGCAGTGGCAAAAGTGAGCTGGCTCTGAACTTTGCCATGCAGGCAGCCGCCCGCGGCGACCGGACGGAGTTGCTGGACCTGGATATGGTCAACACCTACTTCCGTCTGACAGAGCG
>DJPP01000132.1:0-1767 GCA_002438575.1 Oscillospiraceae bacterium UBA6409
CATCAGGGCGTTGTAGCCCTTCTCGGCGGCCAGCAGCTTGGTGTCGCGGATACGGACGGACTCGTCATAGAAGTTGCGGGAGCACTTGGTCTGGCAGCGATGAGCGCAAATGGTGCCGGTCAGGAACGGCAGGGGGTTCTTCTCGGTGATGAGCTTCAGCGCCGGGCCGTACAGGCCCTTATTGCACAGCTCCATGTACTCGGGGATATCCTGCGCGATGGGGCAGCCGCCCTTGCAGGGGGCGGTGAAGCAGTCGATCCAGGGCACGTTCTTCTCGCTCTTGCGGCTGGGCAGGGGCTTGATGGGCTTGACGTGGTGGACGTCGGTGTGAGAGGCCGTGCTCATCTCGCAGATGGCCTGGGTGTCGGTGCCGTCAAAGGGCTTGTAGGGCATGGGCTCGACCTTCTCCACCATCTGGAGCAGGCGGTTGTAGCCGCCGGGCTTGAGGATGGTGGTGGCCACGGTGATGGGCCAGATACCGGCCGCGAACAGCTTGTCGCAGTTGAAGTACTCCGCGCCGCCGGCGAAGGAGATACGCATCCTGCCCTTGAACTGGCGGGAAATGCGGTGGCACATCTCGATGGTCAGGGGGAACAGGCTGCGGCCGGACATATACATCTCGTTGTTGGGCAGCTCGCCGCGGGTGGTGTCCACCGGGAAGGTGTTGGAGAGCTTCAGGCCGAATTCCAGGCCCTTGCTGTCGGCCAGCGCCTGCAGGCGCTCGAACATGGGCACCGCGTCGGCCCACTGCAGGTCTTCGCGGAAGTGGTGGTCATCGAACACGATGTAGTCGTAGCCCATGCCGTCGAGAATACGGCGGGCTGTCTCGTAGCCCAGGATGGTGGGGTTGCACTTCACGAAGGTGTGCAGGTGCTTCTCGGTGATGAGATAGCTGGCGATACGCTCGATCTCATCCGGGGGACAGCCGTGCAGCGTGGATACGGTGACGCTGCGGCTGACGCGGGGATCAATGGCGTCGATATAGGCGCTCTCCTCCGGGAACAGCTCCTTCAGGACAGCCTTGCACTCGCCGAAGATGGCGGTCTTGTTGGCGTCCTTCATGCCCTCGATATAGGTGTTGACCTTGTCGCCCTTGATGCCCTCCAGGTCGTAGCCCACGGACATATTGAACACGAAGCCGTTGGGATCGCCCAGACCGTAGACCTTGCTGAGCACCTTCAGGGCGCACCAGGCCTTGATATACTCGTCCATGGCCTGGGGCACGGTCAGCTCGGTGGACCACTCCTGGTTATAGCCCTCGTCGTTGGCCAGAATGCAGGGGCGGGGCACACAGGCCGCCAGCTCCTCGCCGTCCATCTTCTGGACGGTCTTGACCTCGAAGAACCGTGCGCCGGCCATGTAGGCGGCGATGATGTTCTGGGCCAGCTGGCTGTTGGGACCGGCGGCGGGGCCGAAGGGCGTCTCGATGCGCTCGCCGAAGATGGGCAGGGACTTGCCGGTGGCGTGATAGGCCTTGCGGACGCCGAACATCTCGCCGGAGTTGGCGTATTCGGTGACCACCCAGTTCATCAGGGACTTAAAGGGGATCGGATACATTTTTTCAGACATGGGTCTTCCTCCTTGTCGTTGGTTTTATCAATACACCCGGTGGTTCAGGTCGCCCCACAGCTTCTTGGCTGCCTCGAGGATGTGGGCGTTTTCGGCCTCCTCGTCGATGTTCACCAGCACGCGGTCCTTCATCAGCACCTTGCCGGCGGCGATGGTGGTCTGGCACTGGCGGCCGGTCATACCGAAGATCATGTGGCC
>DJPP01000132.1:1810-4097 GCA_002438575.1 Oscillospiraceae bacterium UBA6409
TGTGGCCGTCGATGTTCTCGTCGCTGAACGGGGTGAACGGCTTGTAGTCCATGACGATGATGTCCGCCGCCGCGCCGGCCTTCAGCACGCCCAGCTGGTCCGGGAAGTACCGTGCGCCGATCTTGGCGTTGTTCTTGAACAGCATATCCGTGACCTCGCACCAGCCCACGTTGGGCAGGCAGTTCTGGCTCCGCTGGGAGCACAGGGCTACCTTGATGGACTCCAGCATATCGTTGGTGTAGGCGTCGGTGCCCATGCCCAGCAGGATGCCCCGCTTGTACAGCTGCAGCACCGGGCAGATGCCGATGGCGTTGCCCATGTTGGACTCGGGGTTGTTGACCACCATGGTGTTGGTCTCGCGGATGATGTCCATCTCGGCGGTATTGACATGGATGCAGTGACCCAGAATGGTCTTCTCGCCCAGGATACCGTGGTCCTGCAGGCGCTGCACCGGGCGGCGGCCATAGTTCTGCAGGCTGTCGTACACGTCGTTCATGCCCTCGGACACGTGGATGTGATAGCCGGTGCGGCCGTTGTTGGCCTCCACCATGCGGTCAAAGGTCTTGTCGCTGATGGTGAACAGCGCGTGGCCGCCGAACATGGCCGCCAACATGGGATCGTTCTGCTTCTGGCAGTAGGTGATGAAGTCCGCATTCTCCTTGATGGCCTGCAGGCACTTCTCCTCGCCGTCGCGGTCGCTGACCTCGTAGCACAGACAGGAGCGCAGGCCCAGGCGGCGGCTCTCCTCGCTGATGGTGAACAGGGTACCGGGGATCTCGCCATAGCTGGCGTGGTGGTCAAAGATGGTTGTCACGCCCTGCTTGATGCTGTCGATGTACAGCGCGGTGGCGCTGGCGCGGGTACCGTCCATCATCAGGTGGCGGTCGATGGCCCACCAGGTGCCGTCCAGGACCTCATAGAAGTTGGTGGGGTTGTTGCCCACGATGCTCAGGCCGCGGGCCAGTGCGGAGTAGATGTGGGTGTGTGCGTTGATGAAGGCGGGCATGATGACGCCGCCCTTGGCATCGACGATCTCGGCATCGGCGTATTTTGCCCGCAGCGCGGCCTCCTCGCCTACCTCCACGATCTTGGAGCCCTCGTAGGCCACCGCGCCGTGCTCATAGTAGCCCTTGCCCTCGCTGTCACGGGTGATGAGCCGTCCATTTGTTACCAGAACCATGTGTTTTCCTCCTTTAGCTTCTCCATTGTTGTTTCCAGCATCACGGGGCGGTAAACAAAAAGTGCCTCAAACCCCGTTTCCGGAGGTCTGAAACACTCAAGCGTGCGCCGAGTGATAGTTGCAGCCCGTGCGCGCAGCACTTCCTTACAGCTACCAATCTTGGATTGTCATTTGTATTTTACAACGTTTTCTCCAAAAATGCAATAGTTTTGTCGGCCTGTTTTCGCCCTTTTTACCCTGTACAGCGCCATTGCGCTGTATACCGATTTCGTCATATTATGACAAAAAACCAATAAATGGAAGTGTGCTTCGTGGAAGTAAACTTCCCGCTGCGCTATCATCTTTTCATCAAGCGGAAACGGAGGCATTTGCCATGCAGGAGTATAAGGACGTGGTGCGGCAGCATCTGTCAAGCTATGTGTGTCAACTGCGGCAGCGCCGTGGGCTCACACAAGAGGAAATGGCCGAAAAGCTTCGTATCACGGCGCGGGCCTACGGCGACCTGGAACGCGGGAAATTCTGTTTTTCCGCCCCGGCGTTGATGGCCCTGCTTCTCATACTGAAGGAGGATGAGGTGGCAGAGCTTCTGAACGACTTTCGCAAAATTACAGAAGAATTAGACGGTAAAGAGGTGGCATAACATCCATGGATAAGGGGGATATAAGCCGCACGCTGTGCGGCTTGGGGTTGTTGCCGAGCAGCGTCTGCTATTTCTATATGGCAGAGGCGCTTCGGCTGTCGCTGCGGGAGCCGGGCAGGCTTCTGCTGGTCACAAAGCACGTGTATCCGGACGTGGCGCGCAGCTTTGACACAAACTGGAAGTGCGTGGAGCGCGGCCTGCGCCGCGCCGCAAACGTTGCCTGGAACACGGCGCCGGAGAAGCTGTCAGAGCTCGCACATCGGCGCTTAACGGAGAAACCTTCTGTTTCAGAGCTGTTGTCTCTGTTGACGATCTACCTGCGCGCGGAAGAGGAGAACTGAAACTGGTCATAGGGCAGAAAGCCCCGGCTCTGTCGGGGCTTGGTGTCTTCTGCGCATTTCTTCACGGATAAAAAGCCGCCCTCGGGCGGCTTTTTTCTCTGCAGACAAAGCAAGGCGCCCGGGGGA
>DJPP01000154.1 GCA_002438575.1 Oscillospiraceae bacterium UBA6409
TAGAACTCCAAAAGCTGCTCTTTGCTGTACATTTCCTTTTTCTTTTCAGCCAATGTTCTCACACCTTTCTATTATCCGCCCGTCACGCCTGCTTCGGCGCGAACAGGGGTACTTCCAGTTCTTCATCAAATTTTCTTCCCATGACCAGACCGCCGATCTCGGCGATGATTACGTCCACAGTCAGAAGCACCTTTGTCCCCTCAACCAGATGGCCGCCGTGGGCGTTGCCGTACCGGTCGCTAAGGCTCATGTGAACATGCAGATTCGTATTGCCCTCGTCATCGTGGCAGATGATGCCGCTGCCGGCAGTCAGCTCGATGGGGCCGGTCAGATGCAGCACCTCGCCGTAGCCGTAGCCGGCCTTCTTGTCCGGCAGCTCCACGGGGTTGCAGTACGCCACGCCGTCCAGACTGCCGATGGCGCTGAGGATCACGCCGTTATTGATACCGGCGCGGCGGCAGGCCTCCGTCAGCCCTGCCAGCACATCCGTGCCGGGACGCAGCCGCACGGCGATGACCCGTATCAGATCTCCCTGCGCCATTTCCAGAATGTCATTCATTGGTTCCGACCTCCCTTTCTGTTCAAATCTCTATCTGCTGCATGGGTTCCGTCAGCGGCAGCACGCGGAGGTGCTCCTCCGCCGCCCGGCGCGGCATCCGCCATGCCATTTCCCGCATGTGCATCCTGTCGTCCTCCCGGAAGGGAACGTGGTAGACGCACAGCGTGTCCGTATCAAAGTGCCCATGAAACAGTCGCTCGTTGTAATATGCCTGATAAAACAGAGGATTGAGGAACACCGCGTCCAGCGGCGTGCCCGCCAGCCGGGAGAAATCCTCGTGCAGATAATCGCTGTCCGCCGTGAACAGCACCCGCCGCCCGTCAAAACGCAGCAGGTAGCACACATGGGGCACGTCCCGGTATTCCTCGCCCAGATGGGGCACCATGAACGCCTGCACGGAGATATCCGGCTCGATCTGAATGGCTGCCCGATCCGTCCGATGGGACAGCAGCACACAGGGAACGCCCCACTGCCGCAGCCAATCGCTGAGGCACCGTACCTCCGGCGTACTGTCCTCCGGATAGAACAGCCCCTTCACCGCCCGGTGCTCCAGCAGCTCCTGCACCAGCTTCGGCGCGAAGTGGTCGGGGTGGTAGTGGCTGAACAGCAGGTAGTCAAGCTGCTCAAAGGGCGGCTCCTCCCGGAGCATGGCCTCCCAGCATCCGGCGGGCAGCTCACTGAAGGGATTGTCCCTCTTTCCGAATATGCCGTCCAGCAGCAGGGACGTGCCCCGGTATCGGAGCAGCACACCGGCGTTGGCCAGCAGGGTTACGCGGATAGGATGCCTCTCCATGGCGTCATTTTTCCTCGCCCACGGTCACGTCCATCTTGTCCTCGTAGTACTTGACCATGGCGATCTGATCCTCGTCGATGTGTCCATTGTCGTTCATCCAGTCCATGACCCGCAGCACCACGTCCGTCATGGGCGTGTCCACGCCCATGTGATGGGCGAAGTGCTTGGCGTTCAGGATGTCCTTGCGGTGGACAGCCACGCGCGCGCCCGGCTCGTAGTCGCGCTTGATGAGCTTGGGCACCTTGTTTTCGTATACGGGGCCGCCGGCGAAGCCGCCGCGGGTGGCCTCGAAGGTGGTTTGCAGGTCGATGCCCGCTTTGGCGGCGAAGGCGTACGCCTCGGCGATGACCACCATGTAGGCGCCAGCCACCATGTTGTTCACCAGCTTGGTGACGCTTCCGCTGCCGCTGCCGCCGGTGTAGACGGGATGACCCATGCACTCCAGCAGGGGCTTGACCTTGTCGAAGGCCTCTCTGTCGCCGCCGGTCATGATGGCCAGCGTACCGGCGATGGCCATGGGGTTGCCGCCGCTGATGGGAGAATCCAGCAGGGACATACCCGCGTCCTTGACCTCCTGATACAGCTCGCGGATGATGTCGGGGGCGGTGGAGCTAAGGTCGATGATGATGTTGCCCTTCTTGCCGTACTTCACAGCCGCCTCCACTGACTGGCGGATGATGGCGTGGGTGGGCAGGATCTGCATGATCACATCGCAGTCCGTATAGATCTGGATCTGTTCCTTCACCGGCGTGCCGCCGGCGGCGGCGAACTCCTCCAGCCGGTTCCGTGCCACATCGTAGCCCAGCACCTCACAGCCGCTTTTCTTCAGCAGGTTCTTCGCCATGGGCAGTCCCATAACGCCCAGACCCAGAAAACCGATCTTCATGTGTTACATCTCCTTGTCATATTTCGTATTCACTCCTCACCTTCCGCCCGCTGCCCCGCCCCGTCAGCCGGGGCAGGGCGCGTTTGGAATTTGAGGGGAAAGAATAAGGCTTGTTATTTTTTCAGCAGGGACGGCAGCCAGGTGGTCAGCGGATCCACATAGGTGATCAACAGCAGCACCACGAGACTGATGAGCAGCATGGGCATCAGAGCCTTCAGCGACTTGGTCAGGCTCGTCTCGCCGATCTGATTGCTCAGCAGCAGGCACAGACCCACCGGCGGCGTCACCAAACCGATGCAGAGGTTGAAGCTCATCACGATGCCGAACATCAGCGGGTTGATGCCGTACAGCGTCAGTAGAGGCATCAGGATGGGCGTCATCATGATAATGGCTGCGTTGGCCTCCATCAGCATGCCGATGATCAGGAACAGCAGGTTCAGCAGCAGCAGGATCAGCACGCGGCTCTCGGTCAGGCTGGAGAAGGTATCCAGCAGCAGCGCCGGCAGACCGGAGGTGACCACCACATAGCTGGAGGCCTTGGAAAGTCCCACCATCACCATGATGGTGGCGGTGGAAACGGAGGCCTCCACAAAGGAGTTGGGCAGCTCGCTCCACTTGGTGTCCTTGTAGATGAACAGGCTCACCACCAGCGCGTATACCACAGCCACGGCCGCGGCTTCGGTAGCGGTAAAGATACCGCCGAAAATACCGCCCAAAATGATGATGGGCATCAGCAGCGCCCAGATACCGCTTTTGAACGTCTTGGCGACCTCCTTGGCGGGCATCTTCTCGTGGGCGGGCAAATCATACCGCTTGGCGTACACCAGCGCGTATCCCATCAGACAGAGCACCAGCATCAGGCCGGGAATGACCGAACCGATAAACAGCTTGGACACCGATACGTTGGTGATGGACGCGTACACGATCAGCGTGATGGACGGCGGGATGATGGGTCCCAGAATGGACGAGACGGACGACACGGCCACAGCGAAGGGGGCAGGATAGCCCTCCTTCTTCATGGCGGGGATGGTCAGGCCGCCGATGGCGGAGGCCGTGGCTACGCCTGAGCCGGAGATAGCGCCGAACAGCGCCGAGGCCACCACCGTCACCAGGGCCAGACTGCCCTTGATTCGCCCGATCAGCGCGTTGGCCACGTCGATGAGCTTCCCGGTGATGCTGCGGGACATGAGATTGCCCGCCAGGATGAAAAAGGGAATGGCCAGCAGAGAAGAAGAGTTCATGCCGGCAAACAGCTTCTGCGGCAGCACCAGCAACGGCAGATCTGCCATGTTCAGCGCCACCAACGTGCCGATACCCAGCGCCACGAAGATGGGAATGCCCAAAAAGGACAGGGCAAGCAGCAGAATAAATACGAGCAGTCCTGCGTTCATGCGGCGGTACCTCCCTTCTTCTCGTCAGCCAGTCCCTGTATGTTCTTCAGAATGACCTCCACGGAGGTCAGCACCATCAGCGCCGTGCCGATGGGCACGCAGGTGTAGGGCACAGACATGGGCAGTCCCAGTCCGGCAGAGGTGTTGGGCATACCGCTGCGCACCAGCTCAAGGGAGAGGATGAACAGGTACACTAGAAATACCGTGCCCACCGTGGTGGCGCAGATCGTGAAGATCTTACGCATACGGGGCTTCAACGCATTGAGCAGTACATCGATCTGCAAATGGCTGTTGCGCCGCACAGCGATGGCGGCTGCCATCATCACATTGAAGATGAACAGATACCGCACCAGTTCCTCGCTCCATGCAGGGGAATTCGAGAATACATACCGCATGACCACCTGATAGAACATGATCAGCACCATGCCCGGCACAGATACCGTCAGGATGATCCGCTGGATCTTCTCCAGAATGTCCAGAAACTTGGAATACGCCTTGATCATAGCTGTTTTCCTCCCTTCTTACCCATTAGCGGGATCCATGGCGGCGATACGCTCCACCCAGTCGGCAAACTCGGGATAGTTGGTGGCGGCGAAATCCTTGAAGTGGTCGGCGAAGGCGGCGTTGTCCACCTCAATGATGGTCTTGCCCTCGTCCTCCAGCTCCTGCCAGGCCACGGCGTCCTTGTCCGCCTGCTGCTCGCTGATGGCGCGGCCGGCAAATTCGGCTGCCTCCAGCACCGCCGCCTGAATGTCGGCCGGCAGGCTCTCAAAATAGTCCTTATCCATGATGATGACATTGCA
>DJPP01000037.1:0-1497 GCA_002438575.1 Oscillospiraceae bacterium UBA6409
GTACGATAAAAAGAAGGCCGAGTACGCCAAGGACACCGGCAACATCCGCCGGGGCATCGGCGTGGCGGCATTCTGGTACAACACCGCCGTCTACCCCATCTCGCTGGAGACCTCCAGCAACCGTATGCTGCTGAATTTGGACGGCACCGTCACCATGCAGTGCGGCGAGACAGAGATCGGTCAGGGCGCTGATACCGCTTACGCCCAGATGACCGCCGAGGCCGTGGGCCTGAAGAGCTACCGGGACGTCCGCGTGGTCTCCTGCCAGGATACGGACATCACGCCCACCGGCCTGGGCGCCTACGCCAGCCGCCAGACCTATGTGGCCGGCTTCTCCATCCGCCAGACGGCGACCCTGCTGCGGCAGAAGATCCTGGCCTACGCCACCAAGCTGACCCGCCAGGCCGTAGACAATATGGACATCGTGGACGGCAATATCATCCGCAAGAACGACGGCATGGTGCTGATGTCTCTGAAGGAGCTGGCCATGACCGCCCAATACAACGCGGCGGACAGCGAGCACATCACCGCCGAATCCACCTACACCATCCGCAACAACGCCTACTCCTTCGGCTGCACCTTCGCCGATGTGGAGGTGGACATCGCCCTGTGCAAGGTCAAGCTGAACAAGATCATCAACGTTCACGACTGCGGCAGCCTCATCAACCCCGCCCTGGCGGAGGCCCAGGTCCACGGCGGTATGTCCATGGCCATCGGCTACGGCATGAGCGAGCAGCTGCTGTTCGATGAAAAGACCGGCAAGCCCCTGAACAACAACCTGCTGGACTACAAGCTGTCCACCTTTATGGATCACCCCCATCTGGAGGCGCAGTTCGTGGAGAATCCCGAGCCCACCTCCCCCTTCGGCACCAAGGCGCTGGGCGAGCCGCCGGCCTGCTCTGGCGCGCCGGCCATCCGCAACGCCATTCTCAACGCCACCGGCGTGGCCATCGACTGCGCGCCCATCACGCCCCATGTGCTGTTCGCCGAGTTCAGCAAGGCGGGCCTGATCCACGACAGCTGGAATGAAAAGGAGGGCAAATAAGCCATGTATGATATGAAAGCCTTATACGAGGCCTCCAGCGTGGAAAACGCGGTGGCCCTCCGTCTGGAGCACCCGGAAGCCCAGATCATCGCCGGCGGCAGCGACGTGCTGGTGCAGATGCGCGAGGGCAAGCGCGCCGGCGCGGAGCTGATCTCCATCTACGGTCTGGACGAGCTGCGCGGCATCACCATTGATGCCGACGAGAACATCCGCATCGGCTCCCTGACCAGCTTCTCCCACATTACTCGCGACCCCATCATCCAGCAGTACATCAACGTGCTGGGCGAGGCTGTGGACATGGTGGGCGGCCCCCAGATCCGCAACATCGGCACCATCGGCGGCAACACCTGCAACGGCGTCACCTCCGCCGACTCCTCCTCCACCCTCCACGCATGGGATGCCATCGTGGAGCTGACCGGCAAGAACGGCGTCCGCCGCCTGCCCATCCACGA
>DJPP01000037.1:1552-1951 GCA_002438575.1 Oscillospiraceae bacterium UBA6409
GTGGACATCCGCGTGGAGGACGGCGAGATCCAGACCGCCATCCTCATCCCCAAGGAGAGCTATGACCGCTGCTATGGCCACTATATCAAGTACGCCATGCGGAACGCCATGGACATCGCCACCCTCGGGTGCAGCGTCAACGTCCGGCTCAGCGAGGACAAGAAGACCATCGAGCGCGCCCGTATCGCCTATGGTGTGGCCGGTCCCGTGCCCCTGCGGTGTGCCAGCGCTGAGGCGGCAGCCCAGGGCAAGCCCCTGACCGAGGAGACGGTGGAGGCGTTTGCCCACGCCATCCTGGACGATATCAACCCCCGTGACAGCTGGCGCGCCAGCAAGGCCTTCCGGCAGCACATCGCCGTGGAGATCGCCAAGCGCTGTCTCGTAAAATCCATTGAACTG
>DJPP01000037.1:2070-3966 GCA_002438575.1 Oscillospiraceae bacterium UBA6409
GACTATCACCTGACCTCCGTGAAAAAGGGCTGCGAGGTAGGCGAGTGCGGCGCCTGCACCGTCCTCATCGACGGCGAGACGTTCAACTCCTGCATCTACCTGGCCGTGTGGGCCGACGGCAAGCGCATCCGCACGCTGGAGGGCCTGCTCAGCCCCGACGGCGAGCCCAGCGACATCCAGCAGGCCTTTATGGAGGAGTCCGCCATCCAGTGCGGCTTCTGCACCCCCGGCTTCCTGATGACCGCCGTGGAGATCCTGGACAGCGGCAAGCTGTACTCCGACGAGGAACTCCGCAAGCTGCTCTCCGGCCATCTGTGCCGCTGCACCGGGTATGAGAACATTCTCAAGGCGGTGAAAAAGACCATGTACCGCCGCCTGGGCAAGGAGATCCCCCCGCTGTAAGCAAACGAAAAAGGCCGCCTAAAGGCGGCCTTTTTTATTTCTCTGTGCAGAAGCCGAACAATTCCCGAAACAGCTCCTGTCCGTAGGCGTCCAGCTTTCGGCAGTACGCGTCATAGGCATCCATGATCTGCCGGGCCTCGTCGGTGAGCTGCGCGCCGCCGCCGCCGCTGCCGCCGATAGTGGACACCAGCAGCTTGCAGCCGAAGCCCTGCTCCGCCGCCCGGACAATGCTCCACGCCTTGGAATACGCCATGTTCATGGAGGCCGCGGCCGCGCGCAGGGAATGGTTCTGCGCCACCGCGCCCAACAGCCGGTGAACACCGGGACCGTAGCACTTTTCCTCCGCGAACAGGCGGGCGGTGATATGGACGCTGATGTTGTCGTTCACTGAAGCACCTTCTTTCCTTTCGTGGGTCCATTTTACCAGACCTGCGTCCCCCCGTCAACGGGGCTTTGTTGACAACCCTCTCTCGTTGTGTTATTGTACGGATAACGAAAGGATGGGTAGCTATGCTTGTTTTGATACGCGGCGCAGGCGACATCGCCACCGGCATCGCCTTGCGGCTATACCGCGCCGGGATACAGGTGGTCATGACCGACCTGCCCCACCCCACCGCCATACGGCGGACGGTGTGCTTCTCCCCTGCCATCACCGACGGCGAGACGACGGTGGAGGGCGTGCGGGCCGTCCGCGCCGACAGCCCGGCGCAGGCACTGTCCCTGCTGGAGCAGGGCGTCATCCCCGTGCTGGCGGACCCGGCGTGCCTGTGCCGCGAGCCGCTGCGCCCGGACGCTCTGGTGGACGCCATACTGGCCAAGCGCAACCTGGGCACCCGCATCAGCGATGCCCCCGTGGTGGTGGGCATCGGCCCCGGCTTCACCGCCGGAGAGGACTGCCACGCGGTGGTGGAGACCATGCGCGGCCACACCCTGGGCCGCGTCATCTACAAGGGCAGCGCCCTGCCCAATACCAATATCCCCGGCCTCATCGGCGGCTACGCCGGCGAGCGCGTGCTCCGCGCCCCGGCAGACGGTGTCTTCACCCGGATACTGGACATCGGCGACGAGGTGCAGCCCGGTGACATCGCCGGGACCGTGAACGGCCAGCCCATGAAATGCACCATCGGCGGCGTGGTACGGGGTATCCTGCCCAGCGGCACGCCGGTACACCGGGGGATGAAATCCGGCGACGTGGACCCACGGTGCAAACCGGAATACTGTACCACCGCCTCGGACAAGGCGCTGGCCGTGGGCGGCGGCGCGCTGGAGGCCATACTGCACCTGACCGGTGCGCTGCGATAGGAGACAGATCATGGAAGAACAGAACATCAAGCTGACAAAGCTGACCAAGTGCGCCGGCTGCGGCGCCAAGGTGGGCGCCGGTGTGCTGGCGCAGCTGCTGGAGGGCATCCGCGTCCACCACGACCCCAATTTGCTGGTGGGCTTCGACAAGAGCGACGACGCCTCGGTATACAAGATCAGCGACGAGCTGGC
>DJPP01000037.1:4064-6372 GCA_002438575.1 Oscillospiraceae bacterium UBA6409
AACGCCCTCAGCGACGTGTACGCCATGGGCGGCGAGCCGAAGCTGTGTCTGAACATCATGGCCGTGCCGGAGGATATGCCGAAGGAGGCCGTACACGACATCCTGCGGGGCGGCTACGACAAGGTCTACGAGGCCGGGGCCCTGATCACCGGCGGTCACAGCATCCTGGACGAGGAGCCAAAATACGGTCTGGCCGTGACCGGCTTCGTCCATCCGGACAGAATGCTCACCAATTCCGCCGCGCGGCCCGGCGACGTGCTGGTACTGACCAAGCCCATCGGCATCGGCGTGCTGACCAGCGCCGGGAAAGCCGACCTGCTGACGAAAGAGACCGTAGACTTCATGAACCGGATGATGACCACCCTGAACAAGGCCGCCCGGGACGTGATGGTCCGCTATCGGGTCCACGCCTGCACCGACGTGACCGGCTTCGGCCTGCTGGGCCACGGCTTCGAGATGGCCCAGGGCAGCGACGTGGCGCTGCACATCGACGTATCCGCCATCGACCTGATCCCGGAGGCGCTGGAATTCGCCCGGATGGGCGTACTGCCCGCCGGTATGTACCGCAACCGCAGCTTCGCCGAGACCGGCGTGGACGTAGGCGATACAGAGCTGGCGGTGCAGGACCTGCTGTTCGACCCACAGACCTCCGGCGGCCTGCTGATGGCCGTGGACCCCGCGGACGCGGACGCGCTGTTAGCGGCGCTGACGCCGGTGGTGCCCAGCGCCCAGCGTATCGGCACCGTGGGTGAATATCACGGCGGCAAGCGGATCTTCCTGCGATAACCGAAAACCGGGCGGCTATGCCGCCCGGTTTCATTCATGCCAAGGCCCGTATGGCCGCCAGCGCCGCGTCCACGTCCGCCTCCGTGCTGGCCCAGCCCAGCGAAAACCGCACGGTGCCCTGAGGAAACGTCCCCAGCGTTTTGTGGGCCGAGGGCGCACAGTGCAGGCCACAGCGGGTCAGGATGCCGTACTGCACCTCCAGCGCATAGGCCGTCTCGGCGTTGTCGCGGCGCAGGAAGTCCACGGAGATGACGCCCACCCGGCGGTCCATATCCCGGGGACCCACCAGCCGGACCCCGGAAATATCCGCAAGACCGTCCAGAAACCGGGCGCACAGTGCCCTCTCGTGCTGCCGCAGGACGTCCACGCCCGTCTCCTCAATAAAACGCAGGGCCGCCTCCCAGCCGTAGCAGCCGGGAAGATTGGCCGTACCGGACTCAAACCGGTCCGGCAGATAGGGCGGCAGATACTCGCTGTCCGAGGCGCTGCCGGTGCCGCCGGCGATCAGGGGCGTCAGCTTTTGGGCGAAATCGTCCCGCAGCAGCAGCGCGCCCACGCCGCCGGGGCCCAGCAGCCCCTTATGACCCGGTACCGCCATAGCGCTGAGGCCAAAAGCCCGGAAATCCACCGGAAAATGCCCCGCCGTCTGGGCGGCGTCCAGTGCAAAGGGCACACCCTTTTCCGCGCAGATACGGCCGATAGCCGCCGCGTCCTGCACCGCGCCGCAGACGTTGGAGCCGTGGGCCGCGATGACCAGCCTCGTATTCTCCCGGAACAGCCCCGGCAGTGCGTTCAGGTCCGCGAAGCCCTCGGCGCTGCAGGGAATACGGCTGACCGCCACCCCCGGCAGACGCAGCAGCGGCCGCATGACCGCGTTGTGCTCCACGCTGCTGACGATGCAGTGGTCGCCGGGGCGCAGAAGGCCGGAGACGATCATATTCAGCCCCGCCGTAGCACCCGGCGTCAGAATAACGTGGGTGGGCGGCTCCGGGAAATCGAACAATCGCGCAAGCCGCTGCCGCAGCGTCAGCGTCACCATCCCCGCCTCCTGGGCGGCGGTATACACGGACCGGTTCACGTTGGCCCCCACACAGTCCAGGTAGTATTTCATCCGGTCGCTGACCCCCGCCGGCTTGGGGAACGACGTGGCGGCGTTGTCAAGATAAATGGCCTCCATGCAGGCACCTCCTCACAGCTCGTGACCCATCATACCACAGAAAGCGCCGTTTGTCACGGTCTTGACTTTTTCGGCGCTGTGTCGTATAATGGCATCGCTATTCTCAAAAAGAAATAACGCGAAGGAGAGACACATCACATGAAAAAAGTAAGTTGGATCGTGGTCATCGCCGGCGCGGTGGTCGGTCTGGCCGCCGTGGTACTGACCCATCTGGGCAACCCGGCCAATATGGGCTTCTGCATTGCCTGCTTCCTGCGGGACATCACCGGCGCGGTGGGTATGCACAGCGCAGCCAAGGTACAGTACGTCCGGCCGGAGATCATCGGTCTGGTGCTGGGCGCGTTC
>DJPP01000032.1 GCA_002438575.1 Oscillospiraceae bacterium UBA6409
GAGCCGTTCTTCCGGCGCAGACCGGTGACCTCGATCACCACCAGCCGGCGGTGCTCCTCGGACAGCTGAAACAGCTTCAGCTGCTCGGGGATCTCCAGCTCCAGGTCGCAGCGCTCATTGACGATCTCCAGCAGACGGCGCTGCTCCGGCTTGGCGGACACAATGACGCCGTGCTCGGCAAACAGCCGCTTCAGATAGCTGGCAGAGACCTCCTCCCGGGTAATGGTGCCCTTGCCGATGCCGGTGAGCATGGTGTTGGACAGGTTCAGGCTCACATAGACCTCACTGCCGGTCTTCGGGTATTTCATGGACGTACCTCCTGATGTTCCGTTTTATTCGCCTCGCGGGCGTGGCTTCGTTCTGCGTATACCGTACCACACTCTACGAGAAATTGCAACTATTATATGATAAAAATGCGGATTTTTCTCAAAAATACATGGTTTTCATCATCCCAAACGTACCAAACATTTTATACGCGCCTCCCGCCGTCCCGGCAAACTTTCCCTATTCAAACGCCCCGCGATGTGGTACAATGTTGCCATAGCACAGCGCGGGCGGGCACATCCGCCCGACATAATAAGGACAAGGGGGCTTTCGCCATGAACATCCAGCGCGCCTATGTGGAGATCACCAACCTCTGCAACCTCCACTGCGACTTCTGCGCCGGCCATCACCGGCCGCTGATGGCCATGCGTACCGACGACTTTGCGGTGGCGGCCAAAAAGCTGCGGGCCGTCACGCAGTACATCTACCTCCACGTCATGGGCGAGCCGCTGCTCCACCCGGAGCTGGGCAAGATCCTGGATATCTGCGCCCAGCTGGATTTCCGCGTCTGCATCACCACCAACGGCACGCTCCTGCCCAAAAAGCTGGACATCCTGCTTGCCTGCCCCGCCCTGCATAAGGTGGCCGTCTCTCTCCATTCCTTCGAGGGCAACCACCTGAACGTGCCCCTGGAGGACTACGTCTCCGGCTGTCTCCGCAGCTGCCAGAAGCTGGCCGCCGCCGGGGTCAACTGTACCCTCCGCCTTTGGAACAGCGGTATGCCCCAGGCCCTGAACCCGGAGATCGAGCGCATCCTGGGCGAGCTCACCGGGCAGAACACCGCCCATCTCCCCGAGGATATGCTCCACAACCGCCGTCTGGCCCCCCGCATCTACATACAGAAGGACGAGCACTTCTACTGGCCCGGCGACGAGAACAACGACTGCCCCGACGACACCCAGTACTGCTACGGTCTGCGCCGCCAGCTGGGCGTGCTGTGCGACGGCACCGTGATCCCCTGCTGTCTGGACAGCGAGGGGCGGCTGGCCCTGGGCAACATTTTCCGCCAGAGCCTGAACTACATTCTCAACACGCCGCGGGCCCAGCGCATCCGCCGCGGCTTCGACTGCCGTAAGCCCGCCGAGGCGCTCTGCCGCCGCTGCCACTACGCCTCCCGCTTTAATATACCTTTACCGCAGAGCAGCAAAAAGTAACGATCAGATAACACCATTTGAAAATAAATGACAACCAAACGTAACAAAAACAGCAGCCAAAGCTCCCATAAAATACCGGCTCCGCTGGCCTCTCTGCCGGCAGCTCTGCTGCCCTGGTACGACCGGGAAAAGCGCTCTCTCCCTTGGCGGGATATCGTCACCCCTTACCGCACCTGGGTGTCGGAGATCATGCTCCAGCAGACGCGCGTACAGGCGGTACTTCCCTATTTTGAACGGTTTATGGCCGCCGCTCCGGACGTACCCGCCCTGGCGGAATTAGCGGAGGACCGTTTGCTCTCCCTGTGGCAGGGCCTGGGCTATTACAGCCGCGCCCGCAGCCTGCATCGCTCCGCCCGTGTCATGGTGGAGCAATACGGCGGCTGTCTTCCTGACACATACACAGACCTGATACAGCTCCCCGGAATCGGCGACTATACCGCGGGCGCGATACTCTCTATCGCCTTTGGACAAGCCATTCCTGCCGTTGACGGCAACGTGCTGCGTATCGCCGCGCGGCTGACCGCCTGCGGCGATAATGTCCTCGACACGCGGACACGCCAACACGTCCGCGACGCGCTGGCGGCCATTATGCCCATTGATCGTCCCGGCGATTTCAACCAGGCCATGATGGACCTGGGCGCCGCGGTCTGCCTGCCAAAAAATCCCATCTGTGAAAGCTGTCCCGCCGCGAGCCTTTGTGCCGCAAGGGCTGCGGGGCTTCAGTCCCAGCTGCCGGTGCGGGCAAAAAATACTGCCAAGCCGGAAAAGGACCTGACGGTCTTTCTGCTGACCACCCCCGATGGCCGCACGGCCCTGCGCCGCCGCCCGGAAACGGGTCTGCTCTCCGGCCTGTGGGAGTACCCCAACACCGAGGGCGCGCTGACGGAAACCCTTGCGGCACAACAGCTTCGGGAATGGGGACTTACGCCGCTTGCCTGGGAAAAGCGCTTTTCGGACAGGCATATCTTTACCCATCTCCGCTGGAATATGACGGTATTTCGCTTAACAGTCGCCGGCGACGGCCCTCCGGACTGGGTCTGGGCGTCTGAGGACCGGGACCTCTACCCCATGCCCACCGCCTTCAAAAAGTTGGAAAACAAATAAAATCGTATGCAAATAAAGGAGAAACAGGGATGGCACAGTTGTATTTTAAGTTTGGCGCCATGGGCTCCAGCAA
>DJPP01000016.1:0-129 GCA_002438575.1 Oscillospiraceae bacterium UBA6409
GCATGGGCAAGACCGCCTTTACCCGGGGGCTGGCCCGGGGACTGGGCTGCACCGGACGAGTCACCAGTCCCACGTTTACCATTGTCAACGAGTACGACGGCGCAACGCCGCTGTTTCACTTTGATATGT
>DJPP01000016.1:168-4803 GCA_002438575.1 Oscillospiraceae bacterium UBA6409
GTTCGACATCGGCTGGGAGGACTATCTGACGCGGGGCGGCGTATGCGCTGTGGAGTGGTCCGAGCGCGTGGACGACGCCATGCCGGCTGACACCCTGTGGGTGGACATCGCCCGGGGCACGGGCGAGAGCGACCGCATCATCACCATCTCGGGAGGCGAGGCACAATGAAAACACTGGCATTGGAGACCTCCGCCAAGAGCGTGTCCGTGGCCGTGACGGAAAACGGCACACTGCTGGCTCAGGCGTATCAGGACCGGGGGCTGACCCACAGCGTGACGCTGATGCCGCTGCTGGACGGGATGCTGAAGACCGCGGGGCTGACATTGGACGATATGGACATCATCGCCGTGGCCCAGGGGCCGGGAAGCTTTACCGGGATACGCATCGGCGTGTCGGCGGCCAAGGGGCTTGCGTGGGCCAAGGCGCTGCCCTGCTGCGGCGTGTCCACGCTGGAGGCCATGGCCTATGGCGTCACGGACTTCGAGGGCATCGTTGTGGGCGCCATGGACGCGCGGCGGCAGCAGGTATACAACGCGCTGTTCCGGACAGAAAACGGCCGCGTTACGAGACTATGCGCGGACAGGGCCGTGGCTATGGAGCTGGCGGCGGAGGAATTGGCCGCCATGCCGGAGCCAAAGCTCATTGTAGGCGACGGCGCAGCGCTGCTGTACGACTTTTTGCAGGGGGCGGGGATCGGGTGCCGGCTGGCCTCTCCCCTGCACCGGCAGCAGAGCGCCGCGGGCGTGGCGCTGGCGGCGGAGCATCTTGCCGCGCAGGGACTGACGTGTTCCGCGCAGGAATTGCAGCCGGTGTATCTGCGGCTGAGCCAGGCGGAGCGCGAACGGCTGGCCAGGGGGCTGTCCCTGACGGCGGAGTAAAACGTATACCCTTAAAATTTCATATACACGGAGGATAACATCATGTACAGCGAGAAGGTCCATATCATGAACCATCCCCTGGTGGCGCACAAGCTGACCATCATGCGGGACAAGAACACCAGCGTCAAGGATTTCCGGGAGCTGGTATCCGAGATCGGTATGCTCATCACCTATGAGGCCACCCGTGACCTGCCCCTGACCACCAAGCACATCGAGACCCCCATCTGCGGGATGGACGCGCCCACGCTGGCGGGCCGCAAGTTCGTGGTGGTACCTATCCTCCGTGCGGGCCTGGGTCTGGTGGACGGCGTGCTGCGGATGGTGCCCTCCGCCCGTGTGGGGCACATCGGTATGTACCGCGACGAGGAGACGCTGGAGCCGCACCCCTACTTCTGCAAGATGCCCAAGGACGTGGCCGAGCGCGACGTGCTGATCGTGGACCCCATGCTGGCCACCGGCGGCAGCGCCGCGGAGGCCATCGGCGAGATGAAGAAGCGCGGCTGCAAGCACATCAAGCTGATGGTGCTGGTGGCGGCGCCCGAGGGCATTGAGCATATCCAGAAGCTGTACCCGGATGTGGACATCTACGCCGGCGCGCTGGATGATCACCTGAACGAGCACGGCTACATCGTGCCCGGTCTGGGCGATGCCGGCGACCGCATTTTCGGCACAAAGTAAGTACATAGTCCTGCGCAAAGTCCCGGTCCTGTCTGGACCGGGACTTTGTTCATTACCGCCGGACTTGTTATCCGGCGTTTTTTGCGGTATACTATTCCAAAAGCCACCGCATAGAAAGGAATGCCACCATGAAACGACACCCCAAAGCCCCGCCCACCAGCGCACAGCTGAAGGCCATCATCAAGCGCCAGCCCGCCGTGTTCGCCGTATACACCGTACTTCGGCTGATCGTGCTGGCTACGCTGGTGTCCTCCATCATCCGCGGCGAATATGAGAGCGCGTTTATCTGCCTGCTGGTACTGGTACTGTTCGTCCTGCCGTTTTTTATCCAGCAGAACTTCGGCATCGAGCTGCCGTCCACGCTGGAGATCATCATACTGCTGTTCATTTTCGCATCGGAGATACTGGGTGAGCTGAAGTGCTACTTCATCACCTATCCGCACTGGGACTCCATGCTGCACACCACCACGGGGTTTCTGTGCGCCGCCACGGGCTTCGCGCTCATCGACATTCTGAACCGCAACAGCAAGATCAAATTCCAGCTGTCCCCCATCTACGTGGCCGTGGCGGCATTCTGCTTCTCCATGACGGTGGGCGTGCTGTGGGAGTTCTTCGAGTTCGGCATGGATCGGCTGTTCCTGTGGGATATGCAGAAGGATACGGTGGTAAACTCCATCACCTCCGTGATGCTGGACCCCACCAACAGCAATATCCCCGTGACCATCGACGGCATCACCTCGGTGACGATAAACGGGCAGGCGCTGGGATTTGGCGGATACCTGGACATCGGGCTGTACGACACCATGGAGGACCTGTTCGTGAACTTCATCGGCGCGGTGGTATTCAGCACCATCGGCTACTTCTATATCAAGCAGCGCGGCAAGGGCAAGCTGGCCAAGGCGTTCATCCCCACCATCACCGAGGAGGATCACGCAGCGGAGCTACCGGAGGGCGCAGAGGATCTCCCGAAGGGTACAGAGGAACGCGAATAAGCTGCGGAAACCCGGCTCAAATCGGGCGTGTTGACAAAGTGGTTGACAAAAAGGAAGTGTTCCGGTATAGTATATTTAGCACGTGCGCTATATAATGAAAGGAGCAAACGGATGAATACCATACAGGAACTGCAAAAGCTTAGGGAAGAATTGATCCGCGAGATCGATGAAAAATTCGATTGGATCATCGACGAGGTGAAAAAAGAAAGTGTACCGTCTCGGCAAAAAGAGAGCCGTAAACCGAGAAATTACGAGATCATATATCCGTTGAATGTAGGTGCAGGGATATTCAAGGGAAAACGACCGACCGGAGTTATTTTTGCAGATGGACGTAGGACAGAGAACCCCACATGGAAAAGCGTTGCGGAGGAATTGCTGAAAGATTGCTGCAAAGATTCGGATCAGCGGCAGGCACTCATGGATCTGCGGGGGAAAGTGTTGGGACGGAATCGGGTTCTGCTAGGGAGTGAGACCGGAAAAATGCGCAGCCCAGTAAAGATCGATGAAGCTCTATACATAGAGACACACTATGATGCCGAAACACTCATGCGGATTCTGACGACAAGAATTCTGGACATGGTTGGCTACGACTACAGCAAGATTCGGATCGCAGTCAAGGCGGAGTAAAACGGAGGAACATGCAGATGCAGATGGCGATGCACATGGTGACGATGGAGGACTTAATGCCGCAGGGACATTTTCTGCGGCAGCTGGAGGCAGCATTGGATCTGTCCTTCGTGTACGAGGAGACGGCCCAACTTTACAGCCGAAAGTTTGGCCGTCCGCCTGTGGATCCGGTGGTCATCGTGAAGTATCTGCTGGTGGGCTTCCTGTACGGTATCCCGTCGGAGCGGCAGATCGAACAGCGTATCCAGACGGATATTGCGCTGCGATGGTATCTCGGTCTTGACCTCTTCGACCGGGTGCCGGATCACAGCACGATCTCGCAGCTGCGCCGCCGGAAGCCGTCATTTCGTAAGGTGTTCCGCAGGCTGTTTGAAAAAGTTGTGGAGCAGTGCATTGAGAACGGTCTTGTCAGTGGGCGGGTGGTCGGTACGGACTCGACCCACGTCAGAGCCAACGCCTCCCGGACGTCGGAAGAACTGGTGGAGGTCGTTGAGGAAGCCGGCATCTACTGGGAAAGGCTGGATGCTTACGAGGAAGAAGGCCTGAAGCAACTGGCGGCGCAGACCGGCAAACGGCGGAAAAAGCGTGTAAAGCAGATCAAGCGGGACAATCGCCGAACCCATAAACGAGTCAGCCGCACAGATCCGGAGGCCGGGCACATGAAGCGCCCGGGGAAGCCGGAAGGGCCGCATTATCTGTCCCATCAGGCTGTGGACAGCGACTATGGCATCATCGTGGGACAGACCGTGACCTCCGGAGATGTCAACGATTCTGCCCCGTATCTTGATTTAATGGAATATGTCCATACAAATGTTGTCCCTATTCGGATCGCCACGGCAGACGCCGCCTATGATTTTCCGCTGGCACACCGGGTGCTGGGCGATCTGGGAATTGACTTCTTTGTACGGCCGCAGAAAACCGCCGTGCGGACAAATACGCAGTTTACGCGGGATGACTTTCGCTATGATGAGGGGTTCGATGTATACCTCTGTCCCAGAGAAAGAGAGCTGCGTTTAAGACGGCTGGCCCGAAGCGCCAGCGGCTTGTTCTGGGAGTATCAGGCAGATAAACGGGATTGCACGAGCTGTCCGCTGCGTGACAAGTGTCTGAGCGAAAATGACAGACGCGGCGCGCGGAAGGTGTCCCGCAGCTACTTTGCGGCGGACAGGCAGCGCAATCTTCAGCGCTGCTGTAATCCGGAGTACCGAGAGGCGCTAAAACTGCGGCAGATCTGGTGCGAGGGCACATTCTCTGCGCAGAAGCGCAGTCATAACTTAACACGTGTCTTACGACGAGGCATAGAGGCAGCGGAGGACCACTGCCTCTTGTCCGCCGTGGCCATGAACCTGAAAAGAATGATAAAATATGCTAAGTGACGCCGCAGGGCGTCTTTTTTATTCGCTCAAATGAAGATAGATGTTATTTTGTCAACAGAACCATATTGTCCCGCAGCTCTGTC
>DJPP01000085.1:0-518 GCA_002438575.1 Oscillospiraceae bacterium UBA6409
GGCCCGGTATCCATTCAAGATATTGCTCAATAGCTGCCCAGGTCGGCGCTGGCGTCACCCTCAACGCTCTTGCCGAACTCGTAGTCGTTGCCGGGCAGGACGGCGTTCAGGATGACGCCCGCCAGGGCGGCGATGGCCAGGCCGGTCAGTGTGATGTCGGCGCTGCCCACGGTGAAGGTGATGCCGCCGGTGGAGCTGAAGCCCAGACCGCAGACGAAGATCACCGCGGCGATGATCAGGTTGCGGGATTTGGTGAGATCCACCCGGTTCTCCACCACGTTGCGGACGCCGACGGCGGAGATCATACCGTAGAGGACGAAGCTGACGCCGCCCACGATGGCGGTGGGGATGGAGTTGACCAGCGCGTCAAACTTGGGGGAGAAGCTGAGGATGATGGCGTACAGGGCGGCCAGGCGGATGACCCGGGGGTCATAGACGCGGCTCAGTGCCAGCACGCCGGTGTTCTCGCCGTAGGTGGTGTTGGCAGGGCCGCCGAACATACCGGCGAAGGCGGTGGC
>DJPP01000085.1:553-2586 GCA_002438575.1 Oscillospiraceae bacterium UBA6409
GTGCGGTGCAGGCCGGGGTCCTCGATGAAGTTCTTGCCGGTGGTGGAGGAGATGGCGGAGACGTCGCCGATGTGCTCCATCATGGCGGCGATGGCGATGGGTGCCATGACCAGGATGGAGGTGATGTCGAACTTGGCGATGACGAACTTCTGCAATCCCACGATGTCCGCGCCGGCTACCTCGGTGAAGTCCACCTTGCCGGCGATCAGGGCGACGATGTACGCGCCCACCACACCCAGCAGGATGGGGATGATCTTGATCATGCCCTTGCCCCAGATGTTGGCCACGATGATGATGGCGATGGCCACCAGGGCCAGCCACCAGCAGCTGGAGGCGTTGGTCACGGCGGTGCCGGACAGGTTCAGGCCGATGAGGATGATGATAGGGCCGGTGACGATGGGCGGGAAGTAGCGCATGACCTTCTTGGCGCCGACCATCTTGAACAGCAGCGCCAACACCAGGTACAGCAGGCCCGCGATGACCACGCCGCCCAGGGCGTAGGGCAGCTTCTCCTCGCCGGTCATGGCGGCGAACTTGCCGGTGTTCAGGTCGGCCACCGCCTGGAAGCCGCCCAGGAACGCGAAGGAGGAGCCCAGGAAGGCGGGCACCTTGAACTTGGTGCACACATGGAACAGCAGGGTGCCGATGCCGGCGAACAGCAGGGTGGTCTGGATGGACAGGGGCAGGCCGTAGCCCGTCACCAGGATGGGCACCAGCACCGTTGCGCCGAACATGGCGAACAGGTGCTGCAGGCCCAGCAGGAGCATCCGGGGGATACCCAGCTCCCGGGCGTCATAGATGGCGTCGTGTCCTAATTTCTTGTTCATGTGACTTGTCCTCTCTTTCTCGTTCATCCGTATATGTTTACTTACTTACAAACAGCCTAAAAAAATGACCGGTGAAAAATCACCGGTCAAATGGAAACAATATCAGAAACAAAAACAGAGGGAGCGTCGGTCCGCTTTTTCACGATCGTCTTGCAGGTCATGGCGTGTCCCTCCTCTCATTTTTCTTGCCTATTATACGGGGCTTGGCCGTAAAATGCAATACATTTCTGTGCCAATATCACGTCAAAATTTCAGAAGACGGTTTGGCTGTATTGCACAAGGTCATTCGCCCCGCTTATCGCTGCCATCCGCCAATCTTAACCGCCGCCGCAGAATGGGGCACACGCCTGCCGCCACCACGATCTTCACCGCGTCTCCCGGCAGATAGGGCAGCATCCCCGCCCACAGGATGGCGGAAAACGTCATGCCCTTGCCCATGTAGGCATTGAGTATCAGGGCCATGTAGGGCATCCCCACGACATACAGCGCGGCCAGCCCCGCCAAAGAGGCCAATGCCATGCGTTTAGGGTCCAGGCTCTCCCCTGCTACGGCACCCACCACCCAGGCCGCCGGGATCAGCCCCAGCAGGAAGCCAAACGTGGGCTGAAACACATAGCCGAAGCCGCCGCCCATGGTGAAGAGGGGCAGGCCCACCAAGCCCAACAGGACGTATACCGCTTGACTCAAAGCGCCCCACCGCCGGCCCAGAAGCAGGCCGGCCATCGCCGTAAACAGATATTGCAGCGTCACAGAGCTGTACCCCATGGGAATACGCAGAAACGCACCAACCGCCGTCAATGCGGCGAACAGGGCGGTATAGACCAGCTTGCGGGTACGGGTGTTCATAGGCGTTCCTCCTCCAAAAACTGTCCTGATGATACTAAATTCCTTAACGCCTGTCAACTATTTACAAACGCGGGATACAGTGCTACAATGTGTTCTCGACCGAAGGGAGCTGATGGCCGTGACCTGGAACGTTCTGCGCCATGACACTGTGGACTCCACCAACAACGTATGCAAGGCCCTTGCCGCACAGGGGCTGGACAACACCGCCGTCATTGCCCGGGCGCAGACCGCCGGCAAGGGCCGTCTGGGCCGTTCGTTCCGATCACCGGAGGGCGGGCTGTACCTGTCCGTTCTGTGGCGCGGCTGTCCCGCCGGACAGCTGCTCACGGTCACGCCGCTGACGGCGGTGGCCGTGTGCCG
>DJPP01000081.1:0-2862 GCA_002438575.1 Oscillospiraceae bacterium UBA6409
GCCTCCTCGATGGAGGCTCCGTCGCCGCAGAGAGGGTGGCTCCGCCGCGTCTCCTTATAGCGGTTGATGATCGTCTTGGTGTCCGCCTCCAAAAACAGCAGCCGGCACCGCAGACCACGCCGCCGCAGCTCCTCCACCGCGCCGGTCAGCCTCTCAAAGGGCTCTCCGGCCCGCACATCGTACACGAAAGCCAAGCGGTCATACCGGCCGCCGGCGGCCGCGCAGAACTCGGCGAACTTTACCATCATCTCCGCCGGCAGGTTGTCCACGATATAGTAGCCGCTGTCCTCCAGGCAGATGGCGGCGCGGCTCTTTCCCGCACCGGACATTCCCGAAATAATGAGTATTTTCAATCAAGTATCCTCCACGCCGCCAAGCAAAATGAATTTTGCTTTTGCTATACTATTTTTTACCGTATTTTTGCTTTCTTTTTAATTCTATTTGTACTTTTTTATCTTTAAAACTACAGAAATACTCGACGTCAATGGAACTATTATTCAAGTAATGACCCGGACCTCGGGCTCCAGCACAACGCCGGTCTGCTCCCGCACGCGCTTTTGTATCTCCGCCATGAGAGCTGTCACATCGGCACAGGTAGCCCCGCCCCGGTTGATGACGAACCCGGCGTGCTTCTCTGACACCTGCGCGCCGCCCACGGCCAGCCCCTTTAGGCCGCACTGATCGATCAATGCGGCGGCATAGTGGCCCGCCGGACGCTTAAAGGTGCTGCCCGCGCTGGGATATTCCAACGGCTGTGAGGCCTTGCGGCGGGCCATCAGCTCGTCCATTTTTTCCCGTATCTCTTTGGGAGCACCGGCCTGCAAGCGGAGCGCCGCCCGCAGCACCACCGCGTCGGGGTGCTCTGTCAGCAGGCTGTGCCGATAGGAAAACGCCATCTCTGCTCCGCTGAGGGTCTTGACACCATCCTCGGGAAACAGCACGGTCACTTCCTTTACCACCTGTGCCATTTCCCCGCCGTAGGCGCCGGCATTCATGCACACCGCGCCGCCCAGGCTTCCCGGTATCCCGTGGGCGAACTCCAGCCCGGAAAGCCCTGCCTTCTGCGCGAAAACAGCGGCCTTTGCCAGTGATGCGCCGCACTCTACCGTGATCTCGCCTGCGCCCGCACCGGCCGCCACACCCGCCATGTCCCGGGTACAGATCACCAGACGATCCACGCCCCGGTCCGGGAAGAGCACGTTGGTGCCGTTTCCCAGCACAAATGGCCGCGCGCCCAGCTCCAGCGCACGGCTCACCAGCAGCACCGCCGCCTCCCCGCTGCGGGGAAAAGCCATGCGCCGTGCCGGCCCGCCGATGCGGAAGGAGGTATACCGATCCAGCGGCACGTCCTTCTCATATTCCATCTCCGGCAGATAGTCCGCCGCCCATTTGTCCAGTTCCTCGTACCAGCCCATAATGCCTCCAAGCTTTGAAAATAAGGGGTTCCCTACGCAGTCAGCGGTAGTATATGCCCCCGTCAGATACGCTTATTCTTTCCCAGCAGGGCCGCACCGATCAGACCCGCCCGGTTGCCCAGCTGCGCCTTGACGATGCGCGTTCGCCGGTCCTTGCCGCAGGGAATGCTCTCTCTTGCCACCCGCTGCTGCACGGGGAGCAGCAGCTGCTCGTCCGCTTCATTGCTGACGCCGCCGCCGATGGCCAGCGTGTCCGGCTGAAAGATGTTCACCACGTTCACCACGCCGCAGGCCAGATAGTCCACATATCGGCCGCACACCATTTGTCCCACCGGATCGCCCTCACGGGCCGCGATAAACGCCGATTGCCCGGACACGTGTCCGTCATTCTCCGCGATGACCCGCGCCAGAATACTGTCCGGATGGGCCGCCAGCGCCTCTGCCGTCATGCGCTTCAGCGCCGTGGCGCTGGCGTACTGCTCCCAGCAGCCGTGCCGCCCACAGGGGCACGGCAGGCCGTTCTGCTCGATGACCATGTGTCCCACCTCGCCGGCCATACCGTTGGCGCCGTGGTATATTTTTCCGTTGTGGATAATACCCGCGCCCACGCCGGTGCCCAACGTGATGGTCACAAAGCGCTTGCTGCCGCGCCCCGCACCCACATGGAACTCCGCCAGCGCCGCGCAGTTGGCGTCGTTTTCGATGTACAGCGGTATATTCAGATATTTGTGAAACAGCTTCCGCAGCGGCACGTCCCGCAGGGGCAAGTTGCAGGTATACGCAATAGACCCCGCCCGTATATCCACCGTCCCGGGAACGCCGACGCCTACCGACGCCACATCACTGACCGGAATATTGGCTGCCCGGGCCAGCTCCTGCACCAGTGACGCCACCGTCCAGGCCAGTCCCTCGCGGTCTACGATAGAGGCGACCTTCATCTTCTGCGTCGCCAGCAGATTTCCGCTTTCGTCCACCAAACCCGCCTTGAGATTGGTGCCGCCAATGTCTACGCCAACGTATTTCATCCGTTCTCCGCCTCGCCCGTTGTGCTCTTTTTCTTCAGCATGGCATCCACCTTGCTGTCAAACTGCGTCACGAAGTCACGCGCCGCGTTGTAGCCGTACTTCATCTGCCGGTTCTTCATGGTGGCAATCTCCACGATGCCCGCCAGGTTCCGCCCCGGCCGCACCGGGATGGTCACGATGGGCAGGCTCACGTCCAGCATGGTGTATTTCTCCTCGCCCAGGCCAAGCCGGTCATAGAACTTCCCGTCCTCCCACTGTTCCAGCTGGATCACCAGGTCGATCTCCGTATCGAACTGTACCGCGCCCATGCCGAACAGCTGCTGCACGTCGATGACGCCCACGCCGCGTATCTCGATGTAATGCCGGATGATCTCCGGCGCTGTGCCGTAGAGAGAGCTGGACACCCGGCGGATCTCCACCGC
>DJPP01000081.1:2941-5693 GCA_002438575.1 Oscillospiraceae bacterium UBA6409
CCGATGCCGCTGTCGCCCAGGATCAGCACGCCCTGTCCGTAGATATTCATCAGGACGCCGTGCCGGGTGATCTGCGGGGCCGTTACCCGGTTCAGGTAGTCAATGAGCCGGCTGGTGACATCCACCGTGGAGTCCACCGCCCGCAGAAGCGTGCGGTCGTGCTTGTCCGCCATCTGCACCAGCTCGGGCGGCGCCTCCATATTCCGCGCCACGATCATCGCCGGGAACGGATAGCTCATCAGCTGATTGAACACCCGCAGGCGCTCTGCCTCGGTCATGCGCTCCAAATAGCGTATCTCGCCCCGCCCCAGTATTTGCAGGCGCTTGTCGTCAAAATAATCGTAAAACCCTACCAGCTGCAGGGCGGGCCGGTTCACGTCAGAAATGGTGATCACCGCGGTGTCATAGTCGCTGCCGCGGTGCAGTATTTCCATGCCGAAGGTCTCCACCATTTTTTTCAGGCTGGCGGGTGTGCGTTTCACTTTTTCCATGGGCGATCCTCCTGCCCGGAAACGGGCGAATATACTTCTTCTAATTATATCTTGCGGAGCGCTTTTTCGCAACACTTTCCCCATGCAAAAAAAATTCGTTTTTTTGTCAAATAATACTTGCAATTTCGGTGCACATCTGTTATTATATCAACTGCTTGCAATGCAAGAGGTATGTTATGACAGCAAGGAGGTGCAACGGATGGCAAAGTGCGAATTTTGCGACAAGGGCGTGACCTTTGGTATCAAGGTGTCCCACTCCCATCGGCGTTCCAACCGCCCCTGGAAGCCCAATGTCAAGCGCGTGAAGGCTGTGATCAACGGTACGCCTCGCCATGTGTATGTTTGTACCCGATGCCTGCGTTCCGGCAAGGTTACCCGCGCGATCTGATCGCGTCTGAACTGCACAGTTAAAAGCTCTGCGATGTATCGCAGAGCTTTTTGCGTTTCCGGAGAGCACGGACGCCCTGCCTTTTAAGCAGGGTGTCCGTGCTTTTAATGATTTTCACAGCTCCGGATCCCAGCTTTTCTTCTCCGTGTACCGCGGCGGGACGTCCTCTGTTGTGACGGGGCCGTCATCGGGAACGGCCCCGGCGGCGCGCCGGTCAAAGCCCAGGTAACGGGTACCCTGGAACGTGAGATCGCCCACGTCGCCCTCCGCCATCATGCCGTATTCCCTTCCGGGAATGTACAGCTCCAGCCGGTCACCGCTGTCAAACTGGAAGGTCACGTAATAGTCCGTGGAGGTGCTGGTGTGCATACCGTCGCTGTTATTGCTGTGATGATGCACATCGGTATTCTGCCGCTTGGCGACAACGGTCGCCTGCACCGTCAGGCGCGGAGAATTGTTGTTCTTGTGCCAGGTGCCGATGGCCTTCACCGCTAAGGCGATGAAACAGACGATGACGATGGCAAATATCGCGAAGACAAACACCTGCATGATATCGAACCCCGTGTCAAAGCCGAACCAAAATCCCATATCCGTTCTCCTTCCGTGTTTGTAAAATGATTTCGCTTTACACTTTCTTTAAATGGTGGGAGGCGGCCTTCAGCATAAGCTTCTTGGTCCCCACCGTGTCGAAGGCGACCTCCAGCAGCGCATCACCGCCCATAGGCCGCACGGAGAGCACCAGGCCCCTGCCGAAAGCGTCGTGCTCCACCGTCTCCCCTGCCTGCAGCTGTATGTAAGGGGCGGCGGACGGCGCTTTCGCCGCCGTTCTGGATGTGTGCAGCGAGCCGGGACGAGACACGGCAGGCACCTCGCGGCGCGTCGGTGCTGCGGCACCCTGACGTGCATAGCCGCCGTAACCGTAGCCGCAGCCATCGTCGTCCCGAGAGTCATCCCAGGTATCGCTGCGGGGCACCGGCTTGGACAGCCACTCCATGTTGTCCTCCGGGATCTCGTTGAGGAACCGGGAGGGCATACAGGGCATTGTTTTGCCGTACAGCGTGCGCTGGCGGGCGTTGGTCAGCGTCAGCTTCTCCTTGGCGCGGGTCATAGCCACATAGCACAGCCGGCGCTCCTCTTCCATCTCGTCGCCGTCGCCCATGGCGCGATTTCCGGGGAAAAGCCCCTCCTCCATGCCCACTACGAATACCTGGGGGAATTCCAGGCCTTTGGCGGCGTGCATGGTCATCATGGTCACGCAGTTGTCTCCGTCCACCCGGCTGTCCAGGTCGGTGTACAGCGCGATCTCATCCAGGAAGCCGGACAGGCTCGTCTCCGCGCCCTCGGCGTTTTCCAGGTAGGCCAGGATGCTGGAGCGCAGCTCCTGCACGTTCTCCAGCCGGCCGCGGCTCTCCATATCGTCCTTCTCCCGCAGGGCAGGTGCGTAGCCGCTTCGCTCGCAGACGTAATCGTAGAACTCCGGCAGCTCACTCTCCGGCAGGCGGCGGCGCATCTCCTCGATCATCTCTGTAAAGGTTTTCAGCTTGCCAGCCGCATTCTTCAACTCAGGGAATTCCTCCGCCCGACGGAATACGTTGTACAGCGTCAAGCCGTGCTGCGTGGCAATAATCTGGGCCTTGTCCACGGTGGTCTGGCCGATCTTGCGGGCGGGAACGTTGACGATGCGCCGCAGGCGCAGATCGTCCGTGGGGTTGTTGATGACGCACAGGTAGGCCAGCATATCCTTGACCTCGGCCCGATCAAAGAACTTCAGGCCGCCGTAGATCTTGTAGGGTACGCCGCTGCGCTTGCAGGCGTATTCCAACGCGTTGGACTGGGCGTTGGTACGGTACAGCACCGCACAGTCGCCCCAGCT
>DJPP01000081.1:5835-11171 GCA_002438575.1 Oscillospiraceae bacterium UBA6409
CGGCCCTGGTTATTGCGGATGACCGCGTTTGCCGCGTCCAGAATGTTCTGCGTGGAGCGATAATTCTGTTCCAGCCGAATGACCCGCGCCCCCTTGAACTGCCGTTCAAAGCTGAGGATATTGGTGATGTCCGCGCCCCGGAAGCGGTAAATGCTCTGGTCGTCATCGCCCACCACGCAGATGTTCCGGGCGGGACCCGTCAGCAGCTTGGCCAGCTCATATTGCAGGGCGTTGGTGTCTTGATACTCGTCAATGAGGACATAGCGGAACTTCCGCTGGTAGTACTCCCGCACGTCCGGTGCCGTCTGCAGCAGGCGCACGGTGTGCCACAGCAGGTCATCAAAGTCCAGCGCATTGGCCTCACGAAGCTTTTTGTTGTAAAGCGCATATACTTTACCGATTCTAATTTTACGCCAATCGTTGATCGATTGCCACTGTTCCAGGAATTCCTCCGGCGACTGCATATCGTTCTTGGCACGGGAGATGGCCGACTGCACCTCGCGGGGCGGAAACGACTTTTCCTCCAGCCCCA
Source organism: Oscillospiraceae bacterium UBA6409 (assembly GCA_002438575.1). Classification (GTDB taxonomy): domain Bacteria; phylum Bacillota; class Clostridia; order Oscillospirales; family Oscillospiraceae; genus Vescimonas. The sequence continues at coordinate 6,368 of DJPP01000081.1, forward strand.
GCTCCTTGAGGACATCCTTGACCACACGCTTGCTGTCGTCGCTGTCATAGATGGTAAAGCTGCGGTCGAAACCAATGCGGTCGATGTCACGCCGCAGGATCCGTACACAGGCGGAGTGGAATGTGGACGCCCAGACATCGGCGGCGGCCTCCTCCCCCAGCATCCGGCCCAGGCGCTCTTTCAGCTCGTTGGCGGCTTTATTAGTGAAAGTGATGGCCAGCACCTCCCAGGGACGAGCCGGTTCCACCGCGCAGAGGTACTCGACAAGAGCGCGCTGCGCCGGGTCCGGTGCTTTGGCATACTGCTCCAGGAACTGCACCTCGTCTTCGCTGATGGGAATCGGTATCTCCTCGGTATCGCTGCCACGACCATACCGCAGCAGATTTGCCACCCGGTGGATCAGCACCGTCGTCTTGCCGGAGCCGGCACCCGCCAGTAGCAGCAGCGGCCCCTCCGTGGCCAGAACACCCTGGCGCTGGCAGTCGTTCAAATTCTGATAATCCACCGCGATCGCATCGCGCCGGGCCTTGATAAAGCGTTTTTCCAGATCCGTCATAGAGGGGCCTCGTCTTTCTCGTTTGTTGCTCTCATTTTAATACAACTTCTGCGCCTGGTCAACCGTAAATGAAAATTTATAGAAATTTTGTTCGATTTCGCTTGACAAGAACGCTTGTTCGATTTATACTATGACCAGAACAACAGTTCGAGCAAGGAGGACACAACTATGACAACTTTTGGTCTCATTATCACGCTGCTGGGTGCAGGTTCCATCGCCGCCAATGTGCTACGGCTCATCGATTGCATTGACAAGCCGGCGCCCCGTCGCCGCCGTATGGCATAAGAACGCATGGAACTGCTGGACAAGCTGGCGGTCCTGTCGGATGCGGCCAAATACGATGCGGCGTGTACGTCCAGCGGCGTGCACCGCGGCTTCCGGCCGGGTATGATCGGCAACACCTCTTCTTCCATCGCCGGCTGCTGTCACAGCTTTTCGGCCGATGGACGGTGCATCACGCTGCTGAAGGTACTGCTGAGCAACGCCTGCGTGTACGACTGCAAGTACTGTGTCAACCGGCGCAGCAATGATACGCGCCGCGCCGCCTTCACGCCCCGTGAACTGGCGGAACTGACCATTGGCTTTTTTCGGCGGAATTATATCGAGGGCCTTTTTCTCTCCAGCGGCGTACTGCGTGATCCGGACTACACCATGGAGCAGATGATCCGTGCCCTGCGTATTCTGCGGGAGGAATATCGTTTCAACGGCTACATCCACGCCAAAGCCATTCCCGGCGCGGCACCGGAGTTGGTGCACCAGCTGGGACTGCTGGCCGACCGGCTCAGTGTGAACATTGAGCTGCCCAGCCAGCAGGGTTTGCAGGCGCTGGCCCCGGATAAGACCAGGGAGGCGATCCTGCGCCCGATGGGACTGATCCGCGACGGTGCGGCACAGAGTAAGGCGGAGCTGGCGAAGTACCGACACGCGCCGGTGTTTGCCCCGGCGGGACAGAGCACACAGCTGATCGTGGGCGCCACTGACGACAGTGACCGGCACATTCTGCACCTGACGGAGTCGCTATATCGCAAGTACAGGCTGAAGCGCGTATTCTATTCCGCATATGTGCCGGTGGTGGAAAACAGTCTTCTGCCATCCCTGGACACCAAACCGCCGCTGCTGCGGGAGCATCGCCTGTACCAGGCGGACTGGCTCCTGCGGTTTTACGGCTTTCAGGCCGCCGAGCTGCTGGACGACGCCCACCCGGACTTCGACCCGCGGCTGGATCCAAAATGCAACTGGGCGCTGCGGCATCTGGACCAGTTCCCCATCGAGATCATGCGCGCGGACTTGGAGACGCTGCTGCGCGTTCCCGGAATCGGGCCCACCAGCGCGCGGCGCATCATATCGGCACGGCGCTGCGGCGGTACCATGCGGTTTGAGGATCTGAAAAAGCTGGGCGTGGTGCTGAAGCGGGCTCAATACTTTATTACCTGCGGCGGGCGGATGCCGGAGGGGCTGCGCTTCTCCCCCGCTACGCTGCCCCTGCAGCTGGAGCGACTGGAGCGCGGTACGCTGCCTTCGGACCAGGCCGCGCAGCTGTCCCTCTTTGATCCGGTAGGAGAAGCCGTATGAATGACGTGATCTATCAATATGATGGCAGCCTGGATGGCTTTCTGTGCTGCGTATATGAGAGCTATGTGTACAAGGAGGCCCCCGCCGCGTTCTGCTGCGACGAAGACCCCCTCTCCCTCTATGAAGTTCGCACCGTGGTCACCCAGCCGATGTACAGTCAGCGAGTCAGCCGCGGTATCGCCGCCCGGTCCGGCAAAGCGCTGGCCGTGGTACGCCGCGGCTTTTTAACGTGTCTGCCGGACAAGGAGCTGCATCTGTATGCCTTCATCAGGAAGCTGCTGGCGGAGGGACCCGGCTTTATGCGCGATCTATCCGACCCGGCCTGCTATCCGCTGTATCGCGCCATCCGCCATATGAACGGCGAGCTGGAAAAGCTGCGCGGTTTTGTGCGATTCTCGGACTACAGCGGCGTACTGGGTGCGGAGATCGAGCCAAAAAACCGTGTGCTGCCGCTGCTGCGCAGCCATTTCTGCCAGCGCTATGCCAACGAGCAATTCTTTATCTACGACCGTACCCACCGAGAGCTGCTGCTGTATGCCGGAGGCCGTTCCCGCATTATGCGGATGGAGCATTTTCAGCCCACGCTGCCCAGCGAGGACGAGTTGTACTTTCGTTCGCTGTGGAAACAGTTTTTCCAAAGTGTCGCCATTCGGGAGCGCGAAAATCCCCGGTGCCAGAACACGTTTATGCCGAAACGGTATCGGGGGACCATGACGGAGTTTTTGCCTTTGGAATACGAAAAAGAGCAAGGCGCCTCGCCAAAGCTGCCGGGTGCCTCCGGAACGGATGGCTGAGAGGCGGCTGCCGGGAACGTGTTTTACCTTTCCGTTACAAAGGAACGCCCATCCCGCCGATAACGGGATGAGCGTTCCGCAATAGAGCCCCCTCTGTCCTGATACATTTGAGATCGCGCTGCTGTCGAGGCGCCCCCCTTTTGCGTCATCTTTGCCTGAAGTCACTCCTCTGCCAGCAGGTCCCGCAGTTTTTGCAGGCTGCGGCGCTCCAGCCGCGAGACCTGGACCTGCGATACCTGCAGGATGCGGGCGGTCTGCTCCTGCGTCAATCCCTTGAAAAAACGCAGGAGAATGGTCTTCCGTTCTTTCTCCGGCAGTGCGTCGATGGCGTCCCGCAGGGCGATACGCTCCACCAGAGAGACGCTGGGCTCCTCGGCGCATAGTGTGGACTCCAGCGTCAGACCCTCCGCGGTCTCCTGCTGCAGAGAGTCCGGCGCGATCAGCGCCAGATCCACGGCAGCGATCTCCTCCGGTGTCATGCCAGTCTCCGCCGCCAGCTGTGACAGCTTTGGCTCACAGCCCAGACGCCCTTGCAGCCGTTCCCGTGCCGCCCAAAGCGTCTGCCCCTTTTCCCGCATAGTCCTGCCCACCTTCACCGGACCGTCATCCCGGAGGAACCGGCGTATCTCGCCGGCGATCTTCGGCACGGCATAGGTGGAGAACTGCGTCCCGTATGTGAGGTCAAACCCCTTTACAGCCTTTACAAAGCCGATACACCCCAACTGATACAGGTCGTCCGTCTCCACACCGCAGCCATTGTAACGACGGACGATGGACCAGATCAGTCCCGCGTTCTCCGTCAACAGCTGCGCCTCCGCCCGGTCATCGCCCTGCTGGGCCCGTTCCAGCAGCGCCAGCCGGTCGCTCATCGCACCGCCAGGCGCGGCGCGATCCGTTTACGCATTTGCACCGTGGTCCCCTTCCCCGGAACAGACCGCACCACCAACCGATCCGTGAAGCTTTCCATAATGGTAAAGCCCATGCCGCTGCGCTCGCTGCCGCCGGTGGTATACATGGGACGGCGGGCCTGCTCCACATTTTCGATACCGCGCCCCCAGTCGCGGATCGTGATCTCCAGCATTCCTCCTTTCAATATCTTCAGCTTCATCACCACCTTACCCAGCTGATCCGGATAGGCGTGGACGATGGCGTTGGTCACCGCCTCGCTGACGGCGGTCTTGATGTCCCCCAGCTCATCCAGCGTGGGGTCCAGCTGGGCGGCAAAGCCTGCCGCCGCCACCCGCGCAAACCCCTCGTTGCTGCTGCGGCTCAGGAATTCCAGTGTCACGTAGTTTTCAGCTCGCGTCATATTATGTACTCCCTCCTCAAACGATCGTCACCATGCGTCCGACGCCCGACGCTTCGAACACCTTTCTTGGCTGCTGCGCCACATGATACAGCGTTACGGCGCCGCCCAGCTCCCGCATTCGCTGCCAACCCCGCAGCGCCACGGCGATGCCGGAGCTGTCCATAAATGTGACACCGGAAAAATCCAGCACCAGCGACAGCGGCAGCGTCCTCTCGATCTCGCGCTCCAGATTTTCCAGCAGTCCTTTTGCCCCATGGTGGTCCAACTCGCCGACCAGAAAGAATGTCAACGTTTGGCCCTCGTGTTTTGCCGATACTTCCATTTGAACGCTCCTTTTTCTTTAGTGTGTGCCGCAGGCCGTGCCTGCCAGAAAATACTCCGCGGTTCGATGTTCTGCGTTGATTATAGACTATCCGACGCGCGAAATTTGTCGAAACCCGTCAGAAGGGCGAAAAATTTTGGAAAGCACCTTGCTTTTCGGAGTTGAAATGACGGCTGATCCGGCACAGCAGGCCGTGTATATAGCGCGCGTTTCCGCTTAAATTTTTTACCCCCGGCAGAGCCGGGGGTTGC
>DJPP01000153.1:0-7608 GCA_002438575.1 Oscillospiraceae bacterium UBA6409
GCCAAGAAGCCTGCCGCGGCCAAGAAGACGACCACAAAAAAGACTACGACCAAGAAAGCGGAAGAATAAATGGAAAGCGTAACTGTGATCGGCGCGGGCCTGGCCGGGTCCGAATGTGCCTGGCAGCTGGCCCAGCGGGGCATCCCCGTGGTGCTGCGGGAGATGAAGCCGGAGAAGAAGACCCCCGCCCATGTGACCGGCTATTTTGCGGAGCTGTGCTGCTCCAATTCCCTGCGGGGTGCGGGGCTGGAGAACGCCGTGGGCCTGCTGAAGGAGGAGCTGCGGCGGCTGGACAGTCTGATCCTCCGCTGCGCGGACGCCACGGCGGTGCCCGCCGGCGGTGCGCTGGCGGTGGACCGCGAGGGCTTTGCCCGCATGGTCACCGAGTCCGTGCTGGGTCATCCCAATATCACCATGGTCCCCGGCGAGGTGACGGCCATCCCGGAGGGGGATGTGGTCATCGCCAGCGGCCCGCTGACCTCTGACGCGCTGGCCGACGCCATCGCCAAAAAGCTGGGCGGCGGCCATACGCTGAACTTCTTTGACGCGGCGGCCCCGCTGGTGACTTTCGACAGTGTGGATATGGACAGTGCGTATTTCGCCTCCCGCTACGACAAGGGCACCCCGGACTACATCAACTGCCCCATGACCAAAGAGGAATATCAGGCCTTCTGGGCGGAGTTGGTGAAGGCGGAGGAGGCCGAGGTCCACGGCTTTGAGGACAGCGGCGTGTTCGAGGGCTGTATGCCGGTGGAAGTCATGGCCCGCCGGGGCGAGGACACCCTGCGCTTCGGCCCCCTGAAGCCCCGGGGTCTGGCGGACCCCAAGACCGGCCGTGAGCCCTACGCCGTGGTGCAGCTGCGGCGTGACAACGCCGACGGTACCATCTACAACCTGGTGGGCTTCCAGACCCACCTGAAATGGGGCGAGCAGAAGCGGGTGTTCTCCATGATCCCCGCCCTGCATGACGCCCAGTACCTGCGCTACGGCGTCATGCACCGCAACACTTATCTGGACTCGCCCCGGCTGCTGGACCGGTACTACCGGCTCAAGAGCGACCCCCGTATCGCCTTTGCCGGTCAGATGACCGGCGTGGAGGGCTATGTGGAGTCCTGCGCCAGCGGTTTTCTGGCGGGTATAGAGTTGGCACGGCGGCTGAAAGGACAGGCTCCCCTCGACTTCCCCCGCGAGACGGCCATCGGCGCCCTCAGCCTGTATGTCAGCAACGAGAGCGTGGCGGACTTCCAGCCCATGAACGTGAACTTCGGCATTATCCCGCCACTGGATCACCGGGTCAAGGGCAAGCGCAATAAAAACGCTGAGCTGAGCCAGCGGTCGCTGGCCATTCTGGATACCATGAAAGAGGAGGTGCTCTCTCTGTGAAGATCATCATCGACGCCATGGGCGGCGACAACGCCCCGCTGGAGATCGTCAAGGGCGCGCTCAGCGCCCACAGCCGCTTCGGCTGCGATATCGTCCTTACCGGCGACGAGGCGGCCATCCGGGCCGCGGCGGCCCGGTGCGGCGCGGCAGCGCTGCCGCAGGGCGTGACCCTTCGCCCCACTACGGAGACGGTGGAGATGTGCGACGACCCCGCCACCGTGTTCCGCCGGAAGAAGGATACCTCTATGGGTGCGGCATTGACTATGCTGCGCGATGGAGAGGGCGACGCCGTGGTCTCCGCCGGCTCCACCGGCGCGCTGCTGACCGGTGCCACGCTGATCACAAAGCGTATCCATGGCATCCGCCGTGCGGCCATGGCCCCGGTCATCCCCACCACCGCCGGCAGCGCCGTGCTTATCGACTGCGGCGCCAACGCTGAGTGCACCCCGGAGTATCTGCTTCAGTTTGCCTATCTGGGCAATTTCTACGCCCAGCGGGTGCTGGGCGTGGCGACGCCTCGCGTAGGCCTGCTGAATATCGGCGCGGAGGACAGCAAGGGCACCGACCTGCAAAAGCAGACCCTGGCCCTGCTGCGCGCGGCGGACGCCCGGGGCGATCTGCACTTCATCGGCAATATCGAGGCCAAGGACGCCATCAAGGGCGGCTGTGATGTGATCGTCACCGACGGCTTCTCCGGCAACGTGATGCTCAAGTCCATCGAGGGCGTGGGCTCCTTCGCCGGCAGCGCCCTGAAGGGGATGTTCAAAAGGAACCTGCTGACGAAGCTTGCCGCCCTGCTGGTCATGCCGGGACTGAACGCCTTTAAAGCGCGGCTGGACCCCAACAAGGTGGGCGGCACGGCCTTTATCGGCATCTCCAGGCCGGTCATCAAGGCCCACGGCGGCTCCAACGCCGAGGCCATCGAGAACGCGGTGGGGCAGGCCATTCAGGTGGCCGAAAGCGGCATTACCGAGGCCATCGCGGCGCACATAGACAAAATGCAGCTTCCCACCGTATAAATTTACCAAAAAGGTATTGACACTGTCACACGATTGCCGTATTATTTTCGGAGATAACAAGCAAAGAAGGAGGAATACCCTTGACTATGGAAGAGATCTTCAAGACGATGCAGGATCTGATCGCCGAGCAGTTCGCTATCGATGCCGACGAGATCAGCATGGACAGCTCTTTCGTGGACGACCTGGGTGCCGATTCTGTGGATCTGGTGGAATTGGTCATGGCGATGGAAGAGGAGTTTGACATCGGCGAGATCGACGAAGAAGACCTGGCCGGCCTCAAGACCGTCGGCGACTGCGTCCGCTATCTCAACAGCAAGCTGGGCTGATCCGACTATAACGACAGAAAATACGGCCCGGCAGGGCCGTATTTTTTCAGGAGGTTCACATGGAAGAACTGGAAAAAAAGCTGGGCTACACCTTCCGCGACCCGGAGCTGCTCCGTGCCGCCCTGTACCACAGCTCCTACGCCAACGAGCACCGCAGCGAGGGCATACGCAGCAACGAGCGCCTGGAATTTCTGGGCGACGCCGTGTTGGGCTTTGTGTCCGCCGAGCACCTGTTCAAAAAGCACCCGGAGCTGCCGGAGGGCGACCTGACCCGCATCCGCGCCGCCCTGGTGTGCGAGGAGAGCCTGCACGAGGTGGCCCAGTCCCTGGACCTGGGCAATTACCTGCTGCTGGGCAAGGGCGAGGAGCAGGGCGGCGGCCGCCGCCGGCCCTCCATACTGGCCGACGCCACCGAGTCCGTGTTTGCCGCCGTGTATCTGGACGGCGGGATGGACGCCGCCAGCGACCTCATCCATCGCGTCCTGCTGGACAAGGAGCGCGAGGAGGTGGTGGAGGAGCGCCGCCGGGACTACAAGACGGAGCTGCAGGAGCTGGTCCAGCGCAGAAGCGGCCAGGTGCTGCACTATGAACTGACGGGCACCTCCGGCCCCGACCACGCCAAGCAGTTCACCTTCCGGGTGACGCTGAACGGCAGAGAGCTCGGCCAGGGCACCGGCCGCAGCAAAAAGGAGGCGGAGCAGTCCGCCGCCCGCAGCGCCCTAACGCAGTGGAACGAGCAATAAGCAAAAAGAGAACGCCCGCCGGGATTCCCACCGGCGGGCGTATTTTTCAGAAGGTGAAGGTATATCCGTCCCGCAGCAGCAGTATCTGCTGGGTGTCTTTTTCCGCATTACTGAGATGGATCGTGGACTGATGTCCGTCCGCCGAATCCCGCAGCCAAACGGCAGGCATGGTGGGATCGCCGCAGTAGGCCGTGGTGTACATGATGGCCACTGCGTTGCCGATGTCGCTGCCCTCCTGCTGTGCGTATGCGTCAAACAGCCCGGATAGGCTTTCCCCGCTGTAGCGGATGCTGCTCTGGCGTGCGTCCGTGCCGCTTTGCATCACCGGCCCATAGACAAAGTCACAGGCATAATATACGCCGTCCTGCTTGACGTAATTGAAAACGTGCTCGCTTTCCAGCCAGAATACATAGACGTAGCCGACCTCGTCATAGTCGCCGTTCAGCAGCGCGCCGAACAGCGCCGACGTACCCACGCAGGCGCCGCTGTTCAGCTGATACCGCAGCTCCGCCCCTGTGCCGGCGTGATCCGGAGCAAAGCTGTAGCCCCGCGCTTCCAAAAACTGCGCGGCATCGGCCACCGTGGAGATCTTTTCGCAGGCCTCCGCAAAGGAGATCCCCGCGTCCGCCAGCGCCTGTATCTCCTCATCAGTGTACTCCCGCTGCTCAAAGGCCTTCCGCTGTTCCTGCTCCTCTTTGCTCAGAACGGGGTACGCGTTTGCCGTGTAGGCAGACGTACTGAAGCCGCACGCTGTCCGCAGCATATCCGCCAGCTTCTGTGCATCCGCGTTCACATAGTTCTCGCCGGAGAGGACGAGCCAGCAGTCGCCGCGTATCTCAAACGGGTCAAATGCATAATACAGTCCGTCCTGCGCTATGGCGGCATAGGTGCCATAGTTGCTGCTGGAATGCAGATCGATGCGCCCGCTTTCCTCATAGTCCCCTGCCAGCAGATACAGCAGCGCCTCCACCCAGCCGCGGGGCTGGCTGCTGCCGCGCAGCAGCGTGGTCTCCGCGTCCTGACTGTCGATATCCTCACTCCCCTGCTGCCGCGCCTTCAGCAGCCGCAGCGCGTCCGGCACGGTGTTCACGGTCATCGCCATCTCCGCGGTGTCCCCGCCGTCCAGCAGCGCCGTGATCTCCTCCCCGGTCAGCTGCGGTTCGCCGAATACCGTCGGATAGCACACGCCGTCCACGCGGTAACACGCCACGCCGCTGGAGGCCACTGCTTTGGCGCTGTCCCCACCGCACCCCGTCAGCGTCAGCAGCGTCAGCAGGCACAGCACCAGCGCGATACATCTTTTCCGCATGACGTTCTCTCCTTTTTCGTGTTTTTTCCATCATAGCACACGGAGTACGGTATAGCAAGCAAAAAGCACCGCCGAAGGCGGTGCTTTTTTGTGCACATTACGGCTGGTAGTGGTGCGCGTCCTGCAATACCATCTCCTTGACCTTCATCAGCCGTGTGGTGTTGCCGCGCTCGTTCTCGTCCAGCTTCATGGTGATATACCGGATGTTCTGCTCCGTCTCCGGGATCATCACATACTCCAGCGCGTTGACCCGCCGGCGGGTCTTTTCGATATCCTGTGCCAGCAGCTGCATGGTCTTCTCCACCTGCGCCAGCTCCAGCATATCGGCGAATACCGCCTGCATCTTCTCCAGCGCCGCGTCCAGCTCGCCGCTGGTCTGGGCGAAGCCGTAGGGCAGCAGCGCGTCGTCGCCGCTGTCGGTCTGGAACGTGAACACCGGCACGTTCACGCTCATGACATTCCGGGTGGATACCTCCAGCGACACGCTGCGCCGCGGGCAGGACAGGGACTCCTCCAGCACCTCCGGCCCCATCAGGGCGGCGGCCACGGTGAAGGCGGCGTTGGCCTCCTTCAGCCCCTGCTCCACCTTGGCGCGGAGCGCGCGGTTGCGCCGCACCACGTCCATAAACTGCTTCATCAGCTCGTCCCGCTTGTCCTTCAGCAGCTTGTGGCCCCGGCGTGCGGTCTTCAGCCGGCCCTTCAGCCGGGTAAGCTCCATCCGGGTGGGGTTGACAGTCTTTCCCGCCATGGCGCTCACTCCTTCACCGGCAGATACTTATCCAGCATCTCCGGCTTGATGCGCTTCAGCTCGCTGCGGGGCAGCATACGCAGCAGCTCCCAGCCCAGGTCCAGCGTCTGCTCTATGGTGCGGTTCTCGTCGAAGCCCTGGGACACGTAGCGCTTCTCGAACTCGTCGGCGAACTTGGCGTACAGCAGGTCCGTGGGGCTCAGGGCGGCCTCGCCCAGAATGGTCATCAGCTCCTTGGCCTCCTTGCCGCTGGCGTAGGCGGCGAACAGCTGGTTCATGGTGGGCGCGTGATCCTCCCGGGTCTTTCCGGCGCCCACGCCCTTGTCCTTCAGACGGGACAGGGAGGGCAGCACGTCCACCGGCGGCAGGATGTTCTTGCGGTACAGGTCGCGGCTCAGAATGATCTGCCCCTCGGTGATGTAGCCGGTCAGGTCGGGGATGGGGTGGGTCTTGTCGTCCTCCGGCATGGTCAGGATGGGGATCATGGTGATGGAGCCCTTGCACCCCAGCTTGCGGCCGGCGCGCTCATACATACTGGCCAGGTCGGTGTACAGATAGCCGGGATAGCCCCGGCGTCCGGGGACCTCCTTCTTGGCGGCGGAGACCTCACGCAGCGCCTCGGCGTAGTTGGTGATATCCGTCAGGATCACCAGCACGTGCATATCCTTCTCAAAGGCCAGGTACTCCGCGGCCGTCAGCGCCATGCGGGGCGTGGCGATACGCTCCACGGCGGGGTCGTTGGCCAGATTGGTGAACAGCACCGTGCGCTCGATGGCGCCGGTGCGCTGGAACTCCCGCACAAAGAACTCCGACTCCTCAAAGGTGATGCCGATGGCGGCGAACACCACGGCGAAGTTGGAGCTGTCGTCCAGCACCCTGGCCTGCCGGGCGATCTGCGCCGCCAGATTGGCGTGGGGCAGGCCGGAGCAGGAGAAGATAGGCAGCTTCTGGCCGCGGACCAGCGTGTTCAGTCCGTCGATGGTGCTGATACCGGTCTGGATGAACTCGTTGGGATAGTCCCGGGCCGCCGGGTTCATGGGCAGGCCGTTGATATCCCGGTATTCCTCCGCCAGCAGGGCGGGGCCGCCGTCGATGGGCTCGCCCATGCCGTTGAACACGCGCCCCAGCATATCGGCGGATACGCCCAGCTGCAGGGGGTGGCCCAGGAAGCGGATGGTGGCGTCCCGCAGGTTGATGCCGGCGGAGGAGTCGAACAGCTGGACCACGGCGCGGTCGCCGTTGACCTCCAGCACCTTGCAGCGGCGGACCTCGCCGCTGTGCAGCTGGATCTCCGCCAGCTCGTCATAGGTGACGCCCTCCACGTGGTCCACCACCATCAGGGGACCGGATACCTCGTGGATGGTACGGTATTCCTTCATCATTCCTCTTCACCAGCCTTTCGGATCAGCTCGGCGATCTCGCGCTCCATGTCGGCGCGGACGGCGGCGTAGTTGGCGGCGTATTCCTCCGCGGCGGCGTACTTGGCCCAGCCCAGCTTCTCCCGGGCGGGGATGGCGTACAGCGCGGCCGGGGCCACGGCCTTGTCCACAGCGCCGCGGCACAGGGACTCGTAGTGCAGGATCAGCCCCAGCAGCTGCATCTGCCGGTCAAAGCTGGAGTAGGAGTCCACGTCCATAAAGGCGTTCTGCTGCAGAAAGTCCTCCCGCAGCATCCGGGCGATCTCCAGCGTCAGCTGGTCGTGGGCGGACAGGGAATCCTTGCCCACCAGCTGGACGATCTCGTTCAGCTCGTTCTCCTCCTGCAAAAGGTGCATGGCGCGGTTGCGGTTCCGGATGAAGTCCTCGCCCATGTTCTCGTTGAACCAGGGCGTCACCGCGTCCAGATACAGGGAGTAGGAGTTCAGCCAGTTGATGGCCGGGAAGTGGCGGCGATAGGCCAGCGAAGCGTCCAGGGACCAGAAGACCTTGACGATACGCATGGTGGCCTGTGCCACCGGCTCGCTCAGGTCGCCGCCGGGAGGCGACACCGCGCCCACGGCGGTCAGAGAGCCGGTGCGCTCGTCACTGGCCAGGCACTGCACCACGCCGGCGCGCTCATAGAACTGCGCCAGACGGGAGGC
>DJPP01000153.1:7691-15974 GCA_002438575.1 Oscillospiraceae bacterium UBA6409
GAGTCGGCGATGACGGCCACATCGTAGCCCATGTCGCGGAAATACTCGGCGATGGTGATGCCGGTGTAGACCGACGCCTCACGGGCGGCCACAGGCATATCCGAGGTGTTGGCGATCAGCACCGTACGCTTCATCAGACTCTCGCCGGTGCGGGGATCGGTCAGCTCCGGAAACTCCCGCAGTACGTCGGTCATCTCGTTGCCGCGCTCGCCGCAGCCGATATAGACCACAATGTCCACATCGGCCCACTTGGCCAGCTGGTGCTGCACCACGGTCTTACCGGAGCCGAAGGGCCCGGGAACGGCGGCGGTGCCGCCCTTGGCGATGGGGAACATGGTGTCGATGACACGCTGGCCGGACTGCAAGGGCTTTACCGGCGGGAATTTCTTTTTATAGGGGCGGCCCACGCGGACGGGCCACTTCTGCACCATGGTCAGCTCGCGCTCCTCACCGTTGGCCAGCTTCACCCGGGCGATGGGCTGGGTGATGGTATACTGTCCGGCCTCGGCCAGCCACACCACCGTGCCCTCGGCGCCCTTGGGCACCATGATCTTGTGCAGCACGGACTCCGTCTCCGGCACGGTGCCCAGGATATCGCCCACGGCCACGGCGTCGCCCACAGCGGCGGTGGGGGTAAAGTCCCACAGCTTGTCGCGGTCCAGCGGCGGCACCTGGATACCGCGGGTGATGTTGCTGCCCACCCGGCGGACGATCTCCTCCAGCGGACGCTGGATACCGTCGTAGATATTCTCGATCAGGCCGGGGCCCAGCTCCACGCTCAGCGGCGCGCCGGTGGTGACCACGTCGGCGCCGGGGCCCAGACCGGACGTCTCCTCATACACCTGTATAGAGGCCCGGTCGCCGGTCATATTCAGGATCTCTCCGATCAGCTGCTGGGGGCCTACGCGCACCACGTCCGCCATATTGGCGTCCGCCATGCCGTCCGCCACCACCAGCGGGCCGGAGACTTTGATGATCTTACCCATTCTCTTGCTCCTTTCAGGAAATATCCGCGCCCACGGCGCGTTCCACCGCGTCGTGCAGGGCGGCCCCGGCGATGCCCAGCGAACCGGTCTTGCCGGGAATGAGGATGACGGCGGGCAGCGGCGCGTCCTTATACCGGGCGATCTCGGCGGTCAGATGCTGTGCCAGCTGCTCGGTGATATAGATGACGGCGTAGTCCTCCTGCGCCAGGCGGTGCAGCGTTCTGCGCCCCGCGTCCGCATCCTCGGTGGGGAACACGTCCAGCCCCAGCGCACGGAAGCCCAGCACACTGTCCCGGTCCCCAATAACGGCGATCTTATACATATTGCTCACGCAGCCTTTCCCGGAGCGCCTCCGCCGGCACACCGGCCATCCGGCCGGACAGCACGGTACGCACCGCCGTCCACTCCGCTTCCTTTGCCGCCAGATAGCCCAGCGCCACCTCCACGCCGAAGGGTACCCGGCGTGCCGCGCCGGCGGCGCGGAGCACCGCGTCGTCACAGGCCTTTTCAAAGGCGGTCAGGCTGCCGCCCTTAGCGGCCTCGTCGCCCAGCTCCGCCGCCCGGGCAAAGGCCGTGCCCCGCCACAGCGCCGCGGCGCCGCTGCCGCTTCCGGCGCGGATCGCCTCCGGCGTCACGCTGCCGCCGGGGAACAGCACCTCCCGCAGGAACCCGGCGTCCAGCCCCAGCCGTTGGGCGCGGATGAGCGAACGCAGGTTCGCCGCGTCGATCATGGCGCGGACATAGTCCTGCAAATAGGGTATCCGGCTGTCCGCCGCCAGCTTTTCCAGCCGCGCGAAGTAGGCCCGATCCAGGATGCAGTCGCTGCTGCGCGCGCTGCCTGTCTCGGCCAGCACCCGCTGGGCCTCATCGGCCGCGGCGGCCATGTCGGCGTTCAGAAAGTCCCATCCGCTGCCTTCGGCGTGCTTTTTCCGCAGCGTCTCCGCCGGCACGGTCCCGGCGTCGATCAGCAGACGCTCCGCGTCCTGCGGCGCCTTCAGCAGCGTCTTGATGTTGTGATAGTCGTACTTCAGCCGGAACACGTCCAGCACCTCCGCCTCCGGCATAAAGCGGGACACATCGGCGAACACCGCCTCGCGCTGCGCGCGCAGCGCCGCCTGCAGGGACGGCTCATCGTGTACGGGCGCGTAGCCCCACTCGCTCAGCAGCCGGGCGCAGTCCTCGGCGGAGGGCGCCTGCAGCAGCTGCTCCAGCCGCTGGGCCGTCAGCAGCTGACGTTCCATGGCGCGTATGCGGGCGGACAGGAACAGATAGTCCGTGTCCTTTCTCCGTTTTGTCAAAGGGACGCCCCCTTTCAGTCAAACAGCACGGCGGCCACGGCGGAGGAGTCCTCCTGCCGCGCCCGGCGCAGCAGCTCGGCAAAGCCGCAGTTGATCTCCATGCGGCCCCGCTGCAGCACCACGCCGCCGCCCGTCTCCCGGGTGTCGGCGGCCAGTGTAAAGCCCGCGCCGGGCTTTTTGCCGTTGGCGGCGTCCACCACCGCCTGCCCCACCGTGTCCCGGTCGGCGGCGGAGAACACCAGCGCCTCGCCGCCCTGCCCGTTTTCCGCGGCCAGCGATGCCAGCAGGTCGATATACTCCGGGCGCGGCAGCTTCAGCAGCGCGTCGGCGGCGCGGGCGAAGGCCTCGTCCAGCAGCCGCTGCTTCTCCGCCAGCACCCGCTGGCGGCAGGCCAGACGGCTGCCGCCCTCCAGACGCTCCACCTGCTCGTGCTCCAGCACCTTGCAGCGGGCCTCGCCCTCGCGGAGCAGCTTGTCCGCGTCGGCGCGGTACCGGGCCAGAATGGCCTCGGCCTCCGCCGCCGCCTGGGCGGCGATGTCGGCGCACTCGGCCTGCGTATCGGCCTCCATGCGCGCGATGATCTTGTCGATACCGTTCATAGGCGCACCCGCCTTACTTCATGATGTTCAGGGAGATCATAATGGTCGCCACCAGAGACAGAATGGCGTAGAACTCCACGATACCGCAGTAGATGATGCCCTTGGTGGCGGCCTCCGGGTGCTTGGCCACGATGTTGATGGACGCGGCGGCCACGCGGCCCTGGAAGATGGCGCTCAGCCAGCCGCCCAGCATGATGGGCAGGCAGGCGGCGAAGAAGGACAGGCCCTGGGTCAGGGAGACGTCCAGCACGCTGCCGCTGAGCAGGCCGGTCTGGCCCAGCACCAGGAACAGCGCCACAAAGCCGTACAGGCCCTGGGTGCCGGGCAGCACCTGTAGGATCAGGCACTTGGTGGACTTGTCGGGGTCCTCGCTGGTCAAGCCGGCGGCGGCCTCACCCACCATACCGGTGCCCTTGGCGGAGCCGATGCAGCACAGGCCAGCGGTCAGCGCCGCGCCCAGAATGGCGAAACCCAGTCCGCCCACAGATTCAAGAAAAGCTAACATGATTTAGTATCCTCCTTAATGATCTCTACGTGTTTGGCCCGGACGCGCAGGGGACGGTAGGCCTTGCCGCCGTCCTTGTAGAAGCGTCCGAAGAATTCCAGAAATTGCAGGCGCATATCGTGGACATAGCAGCCCAGCAGGTTCAGCGCCAGGTTCAGCATATTGCCGACAAATGCGATGATGATGAAGGTGACCACGTTGCCGGTGGTGGCGCCCAGCATATTGAACACCTGGGCCAGCACCGCGCCGGACAGCATCAGCGCCATCAGCCGGACATAGGACAGGATATCGCTGAAGAAGCCCGTCACGCCGTTGTACACCGCCGCCACGAAGCCCGTCACCTTGCCGAAGCCCTTTTTGCCCCGGCCCGCGCCGTATACCAGCATGAGAACGCCCACGCACAGCACTGCGGGCACACCGGATATGTTGCCGATGCCCAGCACCGCCAGGCCCGTGCCCGCCAGAATGATCCACCAGGTGATCTCGTCGAACAGGGCGTCCATAAAGCAGCCCTTTTTGCATTTCTCCACCACACTGACGGTCATGCCGGTGAACACCTGCAACGCGCCCAGGATCAGCGAGCCCACCATGATGGCCATGGTGTCGTCCAGAGGGGAGAACAGCGCCGGCAGGGCAAAGGTGCTCTCCGGGTCAAAGAACTTGAAGAGCTGCGGCAGGAAGTCGCCGAAAAAGCTGCCGGTCATGGTGCCGAAGAGCACGGTGGTCACGCCGCACCAGAAGATCATCTCCATAAAGCTGCGGTCGTCCGGCCGTTTTTTCTTCAGGAACAGCCACGAGCCGAGGAGCATCAGCAGTCCGTAGCCGATGTCCGCCATCATCATGCCGAAAAACAGGATGAAGAACGGTGCCATCACCGGGTTGGGGTCCACGCCGTCGTAGGCCGGCAGGGAGTACTGCTCTGTGATGCAGTTCATGGACCGTGCCACCGCGTTGTCCTCCAGCAGCACCGGCACCTCCGGTATCTGCTCCGCCGTGGGATCGGACAGGGTGTAGTCGCAGTCCACCGTGTCCAGATACGCCGTCAGCCTTGCCGTTTTCTTCTCCGGCACCCAGCCGTCAAAGGCCACGATGCACCCATCGGTCAGCAGCCTGCGGCGGTTCTCCTCCCGCTGTAGGCGGGAGGCCAGCCGGTCGGCGCACAGATACAGCTCCGGCAGCCGTCCCGCCAGCTCGTCCAGCTCCTTCCGCAGGGTCTCCTGCTGCCGCCTGACCTCTGCCAGCCGGTCCGCGTCCCGCCGCAGGTTTTCCTCCGGCGTGCCGGTGCGGCCCTTCAGGGGCGAAGCCGCGAAGCCCCGGCCCCGCAGCAGCTCCAGCACCTGCGCCGTCGCCGCCTTGTGGGTGACGAGCAGCACGCACTGCTGCTGCCGGTCGGCGGAGAGCAGATACAGCTCGCTCTCCGGATATTCGTTTTGTACCTGCCCGCACAGCTCGTCCCAGGGGACGAAGGGCGGCAGTACGCCCAGGGTCACGTCGCAGCAGCGTGTTTCCGTCAGCTCCAGGGGCAGGTCCAGGCTCAGCCAGGGCCCCAGGGTGATCTGATCGGTCTCCAGCTGGGCGGTCAGCGCCGCCAGCTGCTGTAATTGTCCCGTCACCTCGTTGACCTGACGGGCCAGCGCCAGCCCGTCGTCCAGCCCCGTCTCGCTCAGGTATTCCGTCTCGCCGATGGCGGGGCGGGGTGCCAGCAGCGGCGCTTTCCTGGGCGGCGCGGCACGCCGCAGGGCGTCGATCGCCGTCTGTACCTGCCGCTGGCGGGTCAGGCAGTCCGCCGTCTCGCTGTCGCAGCGCCGCAGGCTCTCCGGCGCATCCGGCGCGTCCGGCTCGCTGATCTCCACGCAGCCCATACGCTCCAGCTGCCGCAGCAGCGCGTCGTGGTCCCGTTCCAGCGCCAGCAGTTGCAGGCGCTTCATTTTTACAATGGGCATTTACCGCTTCACCACCTTTTCCACGATGGCGCGGACGGCCGCGTCCATGCGCTGCTCCGCCTGCTGCCGTATGGCTGCACAGGTGCGCTCGGCATCGCTTCGCAGGGCGGCGTCCGCCGCCTGTCCGGCTGCGCCGGCCCGCTGCATGGCCTCGCTCTCCAGCGTCTTCACGGCGCGTTGCGCCTCCCGCACCAAACCGTCGCCGTCCCGGCGGGCCTGCTCGGTCAGTGCCCGGGCGGCGCGCTGGGCCTCGGCCTTCTGCTCCAGAAGCCGCTGCTCCGCCGCCTGCAGCTGGTCTATTTTTTCACGGTACAGTTTACTCACCGCCTTTCCTGATCTGGGAAACAGACAGGGGAAGACCACCATGCGGCAGTCTCCCCCCAAAAGATGTATTCCTGCGGAGGGAATACCCTCGCCGTCCCTTTTCCTTTACCCTATATGATACCACAAAAGTCGGAAAACGAACAACAGGCAGAATGGCAAAAATAACCGGTATCCTTTGTGCAGGGTGACGGTAAAGTGACAGCCGGGTGACAGACAGGTAAGAAATAAGTGGTGGCATTTTTTTGCCCCATGTGGTATACTCTTCCTATATTGGAACAGTATTCCCGTTTTGCGGGAGCGTATAATAACGTGAGGTGTGTCATGACCTATCTGAAAGCGATCCTGTTGGGACTGGTGCAGGGCATAGCGGAATTCCTGCCCATCTCCAGCTCCGGCCATCTGGCCATTGCCCGCAATCTGCTGAATATGGAGGGCGCGGGGAGCATCCCGGAGTTCTTCGACGTGCTGCTCCACCTGGGCACGCTCATTGCCGTGTTCGCCGCCTATTGGGGCGACATCCGCGACATGGTGGTGGAGCTCTTCCGCGGCATCGGCGACCTGGCGCGCCGCAGCACCCCCACGCCGGTGCCGCCCGCCCGCCGGCTCATCCTGCTGATCGTCGTTGGCACGCTGCCGCTGTTTGCGGTGCTGCCCATCCGCAAGACGGTGCAGGGCCTGGGGGACAATATGTATTTCGTGGGCGCGGCGCTGATCTTCACCGGCTTCCTGCTGTTCCTGTGCGACCGGGTGCGCCGTGGCCGCAAGACTGAGCGCAGCGCCACCTGGCTGGACGCCCTGCTGGTGGGCGTGGGGCAGGCGGTGGCCACGCTGCCCGGCGTCTCCCGATCCGGCATGACCATCACCGCCGGCTGCTTCGTGGGCTATGAGCGCCGCTTCGCCGTGCGCTTTTCCTTCCTGCTGAGCATCCCCGCCGTGCTGGGCGCCAACATCCTCTCCATCAAGGACGAGGTGCAGGCCGGCATCGTCGGCGCGGAGGTGCCCATGTACCTGGCGGGCGTGGCCGTGGCCGCCGTGACGGGCTATCTGTGCATCCGGCTGCTGAAGTATATCGCGGACAAGGGCCGCTTCGGCGCCTTCGCCTACTACTGCTGGGCGGCGGGCGTGCTGACCCTTGTCCTGCAGGGCATCAAGTGAGGTATAGACTATGGCATCGACACAAAAGAAAGGAAACACCCGCAAAAAAACGCCTGCTCCGCCGCCCCCGCCGGCGTATAACGCCGCGGCGCGTATGGCGGGCGGCATCGTCTGCGCCCTGCTGGCGCTGTGCGTGCTGGTGAGCTATTTCAACGCGGACGCCCTCCTCCTGACGTGGATCGCCAGGGTGCTCAAGGGCGCGCTGGGCTACGGCTATTACCTGACGGCCCCGGTGCTGGCGGCCATCGCCGTCATCCAGCTGGGCCATCAGGGCCGGCCCGTCGTCCTGCGTACCACCTGCGTGGCGCTGCTGCCCCTGCTGGTGGGCGTGCTGTGCCACCTGGCCCTGTGCCGCACGGCCTACACCTTCGGCCTGGACAGCATCAAGACCCTCTGGGCCGACGGACAGGCCCTCAGGTGCGGCGGCGTGCTCTCCGGCGGCCTGGCCGTGGGCTGCGAGGCCCTGGTCAGCAAGGTGGTGTCCATCATCGTGTTCGTGGTGCTGCTGCTGGCCGCCCTGCTGGGCGCCCTGCACCTGACGCCCCAGGAGGCCGCACAGCGCGTCCGCAGCTACGGCGAGAGCCTGCGCCGTGACGAGGACGACGACCTTGACGACCTCCCGGAGGATCTCATCCCCGCCGCCCCCGCCCCGGCGAAAAAGCCCGCCAAGGGCCGCCGGCGACCCAATATCGACATCCCGCTGGACAGCGAGCGCGACGACACGGTCGTCCCGCCCGCCAGCTCCTTCTTCCCCCGCCGCAGCGACGATATCCGCACGCCGGATCAGGTGCTGCGCGGCGGTCCCGCCCCCGCGCCCCAGCCCCTCAGCGACGAGCCTGCACCGCCCGCCGCCCCGGCGGAGCCCCCCGCACCGAAAAAGCCCCTCAGCGACAAGCAGAAGAAAGCCCAGCTGCAGCAGGAGGTGGAGAGCGCCGCCCAGGAGGTCAGCGACGCCATCGAGCAGGAGCTGGCCCAGGGGGAGGAGACCTACCGCTACCCGCCCATCACCCTGCTGGAGCAGAACCGCGGCGGCAACTACACCGAGGTAGGCGCCGAGCTGCGGAACAACTCCAAGCGCCTGGCGGACACCCTGCGCTCCTTCGGCGTGGACGCCCGCGCCGGAGAGGTCATCCACGGCCCCTCCGTCACCCGCTACGAGTTCACGCTGGATCAGGGCGTGAAGCTCAGCAAGATCACCAATCTGCAGGACGATATCGCCCTGGCGCTGGGCGCCAGCGGCGTCCGCATCGCCCCGGTGCCCAACAAGATCTCCGCCGTGGGCATCGAGGTCCCCAACCGCACCGTCACCGCCGTGCGGATCCGCGACGTCATCGAATCCCGCGAGTTCATCGACCACCCCTCCCCGGTGGCCTTTGCCGTGGGCAAGGATATCGGCGGCAGCAACATCGTGGGCAACATCGCCCGTCTGCCCCATGTGCTCATCGCCGGCACCACCGGCTCCGGTAAATCCGT
>DJPP01000048.1:0-4703 GCA_002438575.1 Oscillospiraceae bacterium UBA6409
CGGATGTCCATGGCGGCGTGCTCGTCCACGAATTCATAGTTGACCAGCGGCCAGATCACGGACTTGCCCTGAGATTTCAGACGATAGACCTCGCGCACCTCCTGGATGACTTCCTTCATGGAGATGACCTGCTTGACCTGCTCGCGGTTCAAAATCAAAACGCTCATATACATCCCTGTCCTTTCGTTTTTTCAGGAGGGCGGAGAGGGGCCGCGCCGGCCGTGCTCCGCCTCGGTTTGATGCCATTGTAACCGGGAGATGTTGCACCGCGCGTGGAAAAAGCGTTGAATTTCCGTTGTTACTAAACATTTTAGCAAATCATGCCGCGCTTTTCAACCAACGATTTGGTACATTTGCCGCCGGGGACACAGCGCCACTGGACAGACGGCCCGCCCTGGTGTACAATACGGCCATAACACAACACGGCTTTCAACAGGAGGACGGGACGCTATGTACGCGGATATCATCATTAAAAACGGGCGCTGCATGACCATGTGCGGCGACGGCGAGGCCGACTGGGTGGCCGCGGCGGGGAAAATGATCTGCGCCGCGGGCCGCGGCGGCGACTGGCAGAAGCTGGTGCGCCCCGGCACGCAGGTCATTGACGCCAGGGGCGGCACGGTGCTGCCGGGGTTTATCGACAACCACTTCCACGTGATGCAGACCGCCGTGAACATGATGAGCGTGGACCTGGGCGGCGCGCGGTCGCACCGGGAGCTGGGCGAGATGCTGGCCGCCGCCGAAAAGCGGGAGGGCGCGGTGCTGGGCTGCCAGGTGGAGGAGTCCCAGTTCGAGGAAAAGCGCTTTCCGGACCGGTATGTGCTGGACAAGTATTGCAGCGACAGCCCGGTGGTGCTGTTCTCCAAGGAGTACCACGTCAGTATGCTGAACACCCACGCCCTGCTGTACTATAAGGTGCCCTTCTCCCTGGAGGGCGTGGAGCTGGACGGCAGCGGCCTGCCCACGGGCATTTTCCGGCGGAACGCCAACTATGTGCTGCGCTCCAATGTGCTGCGGAGCCTGCCGGACGAGTTCCGCATGGAGGCCATTCATCTGGCCATGTCCCGGCTGCTGGAAAACGGGATCACCACCGTGGCGGCCATCGAGGGCGGCTGGCTGTTCGACGACCGGGACGCGGAGTTCATCTATGCCCACAGCGGCGAGTTTCCGGTGGATATGCCGCTGTTCTACCAGACCATGGATCTGGCGAAGGTCTGGAAGCTGGGACTGCGCCGGGTGGGCGGCAATATTATGGTGGACGGTACGCTGTCCAGCCACAGCGCCGCCCTGTCGGCACCCTACGCGGACCGGCCGGACTACCGGGGACAGATCTTCCTGCCCCAGGACGGACTGGACGAGTTCGTGCAGCAGTGCTACCGGCAGGATATGCAGCTGGCGCTGTACAGCATCGGCGACCGGGCCATCGAGTCCGTGCTGCTGGCCCACGAGAGGGCCATCCGTCAGGGCGGCAGCACCGCCCTGCGCCACCGCATCGAGCACGCCATCATGGCCACGCCGGAGCAGATCGCCCGGGCGGCGGACATGAAGCTGATCTTCTCGGTGCAGCCGGCCTACGCCTATCTGTGGGGCGGCAAGGGCGGTATGTACGAGCGCCGGGTGGGTGAGCGCTATCTGCACTCCAACGACTTTGCCGCCATGTTCGCCGCCGGCGCGGTGGTGTGCGGCGGGTCGGACAGCGACGTGACGGAGCCGCGGCCCATGCTGGGCATCCACGCGGCGGTGAACCGCGCCGTGCCCCGGTGCGCCGTGTCCGTGGAGCAGGCCATCGAGATGTACACCGTCAACGGCGCTTACGCGCTGTTTGAGGACAAGCGCAAGGGGAAGCTGGCGCCGGGATATCTGGCGGATATCGTGGTGCTGGACCGCGACATCCGCGCCGTGCCCGCAGAGCAGCTGGAGCAGACCGACGTGACCGTGACCATCAAGTCCGGGTCGGTGCTGCACAGCCGGCAGTGAGGTGACGGCTATGCTTCAGATCAGACTGTTTGGAAAGCCGCAGGTCATCTGCGACGGCACGGACATCACCCCGGAGCTGGGAAACAAGGGCTGCGCCCTGCTGTGTATCCTGTTCCTGCGGGGCGGGGAATACTACGCGCGGGAGAAGCTGGCGGCCTACCTATGGCCGGACAGCGCCGCCAGCGCCGCCAAGTATAACCTGCGCTACACCCTGTGGAAGATCAAAAAGAGCACCGATACCGGCGAGGGCGGGCGGTCGCTCATCAAGCTGGACCGGGAGTACTGCTGCATCGACCGGGCATACGACTATGTCTGCGATCTGCAGACCATCGACGAGATCGACCCGGAGACCCGGTCGGCGGACGAGCTGAAGCGGGCGTGTGACGCCTTCGGCGGCGAGCTGCTGGAGGGGTATTACTTCAACCACTGCGAGGATCTGAACGAGCTGATCCTCAGCCAGCGCATCTATTATGAGAAGCGGAAGAACCGGCTGCTGATGAAGGCGGCGGAGCTGTATGAGCAGCGGGATATGCTGCCGGAGGCCGTGGGCATTCTGGAGAGGGTCATGGAATACGAGCCCTACAACGAGCAGCTGGCCCTGCGGCTGATGACGCTGTATGAGCGCGGCGGCGACCGCAGCCGTGCGATCCGGTTTTTCAACGAGTTCCGCAACCGGCTGGCCTCCAACCTGGAGATCTATCCCGGCAGCGCCATCACGCAGAAATACGCGGAGCTGAAGGCCGCGCCCGCCGCGCCGGAGGAGCCTGCGGCGGCGCGGACCGATGCGCCGGGCCTGCACGTGCGGACGTACTGCCTCCGGGCGGTGCCCTGCTTCTGGATGGCGGACACGGTGGGAAAGCTGCTGGACGCTGTCGGATACGACGTGCCATCGGGCGACCGGGCGCTGCTGCGGGTGCTGGGCGCTATACAGCCCGCGGCGGCGGCCTGCGCCGGCGCGGAGGGCGAGGTCACGGCAGCGCCGGCGGCGGTGGCCCAGGCGTTTATCCGGTGGCTCACCGGTCTGGCGGCGCGGCAGCCGCTGGCGGTGCATATCCGCCGCGCCGGGGAGATGGACGATATCAGCCGCGGTGTGCTGGAGTATCTGCTGACGGAGCGCCCTGCCGGGTTGACGCTGCTGACAGAGGACGGCGGGGCCTTGGGCGATATGCCCAGGGGAAAATGACGGCGGAAAGTGACCGAGATTTGCCGGAATGCCGGATACATCCGAACTTTAAAGCGCGAAAGTACGGGGCGAGGTGTTTACCCCGGGTAAATATTTTTGGTGGATATGACGGTTGACGGTGGCTCCCTGTTGTGATATCTTACAGAAAACTTCGAGAAAGGAGAACGCCACACATGATGAAGCAGCTGTACAAGGCATACGCATTTAGCTTTTACTTTACCTACGCGGATGAAGTAAGAGTGATTTGTGATGCCCGGAAATGCTGCTGATGAAATGAGGACGTTCTCCCACGGAGACGCACTGACATCAAAGCCGCCCTATGGATCACAGATCCACAGGGCGGCTTTTTTGCAGCCAAATTTTCAAAAACACCCATCAGGAGGAACCACACCATGAAAAAGAACATCACACGGCGGCTGATGACCGCCCTGCTGGCCGCCGCCATGTGCGTGAGCATGGCCGCCTGCGGCAGCAAGACCGACGACACCAAGACGGACGACACCGGCGCTGCCGACGGCGCCAAGAAGTATACCATCGGCGTGTGCCAGCTGGTGACCCACGACGCACTGGACGCCGCCACCCAGGGCTTCATCGACGCGGTGAAGGACAAGCTGGGCGAGGAGAACGTGACCATTGACGTGCAGAACGCCGCCAACGACCAGAACGTCTGCACCACCATCGTCAACACCTTCGTGTCGAAGAAGGTCGACCTGATCATGGCCAACGCCACCCCGGCGCTGCAGGCGGCCTATAACGCCACCGCCGAGATCCCCATTCTGGGCACCTCTGTTACCGAGTACGGCGTGGCGCTGGGTATCGACAACTTCTCCGGCACCGTGGGCGGCAATGTCTCCGGCACCTCCGACCTGGCGCCCCTGACGGAGCAGGCGGACATGATCCTGGAGCTGCTGCCGGAGACCAAGACCGTCGGATTGCTGTACTGCTCCGCGGAGCCCAACTCCGAGTACCAGGTCCAGGTGGTGGAGGAGTACCTGACCGGCAAGGGCATCACCTGCACCCGCTACTCCTTCTCCGACTCCAATGACGTGGCCGCTGTGACCACCAAGGCCGCCGCCGACAGCGACGTGATCTACATCCCCACGGACAACACCGCCGCCTCCTGCACCGAGACCATCGGCAGCATCGTCCTGAACGCCAAGACCCCGGTGGTGGCCGGCGAGAAGGGCATCTGCGCCGGCTGCGGCGTGGCCACGCTGTCCATCAGCTACTATGACCTGGGCTACAAGACCGGCGAGATGGCCGCCCAGGTGCTCACCGGCGAGGCGGACATCGCTGAGATGCCCATCCAGTACGCGCCCGCCACCAAGATGTACAACCCCACCATGTGCGAGGCCCTGGGCATCACTGTCCCGGAGGGCTACGAGGCCATGGAATAAAATGCAGACAGGAAGGTCTGGTGTACCCACATGACACAGCTATTGAACGCGCTGCCCGGCGCTCTGGCCCAGGGACTGATCTGGGGCGTGATGGCCATCGGCGTATACATTACCTATAAAGTGCTCGATATCGCCGATCTGACCGT
>DJPP01000048.1:4800-6032 GCA_002438575.1 Oscillospiraceae bacterium UBA6409
TGGCGCTGCTGTGCGCCGTGCTGGCCGGCGTGCTGGCCGGCGCCGTGACAGGCCTGCTCCATGTGGGCCTGGGCATCCCGCCCATCCTGGCGGGCATATTGACCCAGATGGTGCTCTGGTCCGTGAACCTGAAGCTGCTGGGCAAGGCCAATCAGGCGCTGCCCGCCCGCACCACGCCGGTGCTGCTGAGTCAGATGGACGTGGGCGGTGCGCTGCCGGTGCTGCTGGGCTTCTGCGTGGTGCTGGTGGCACTGCTGGTGCTGTTCTTCGGCACGGAGCTGGGCTGTGCCCTGCGGGCCACCGGCTGCAACCCGGTGATGAGCCGGGCCCAGGGCGTGAACACCGGGCTGATGAAGGTCATCGGTCTGGCGCTGTCCAACGGCGTGGTGGCGCTGTCCGGCGCGCTGCTGTGCCAGTACCAGGGCTACACCGATGTGAACATGGGCCGCGGCGCCGTGGTCATCGGCCTGGCGGCGGTGGTCATCGGGCAGGCCGTGCTGGGCCGCCGGGGCGGCCGCATGGCCGTGCAGCTGGGCGGCGTGATACTGGGTGCGGTGATCTACTACATCGTGTACCAGGTCATCATCTTCACCGGCTTCGACACCGACCTTCTGAAAATGTTTTCCGCCGTGGTGGTGGCCGTGTTCCTGGGCGCGCCCCACGTCAAAGCACAACTGAAAGCCCATTCCCGCAGTAAGAAAGGAGACAGCGGCCATGCTGAAAATGAATAACATCACCAAGACCTTCAACAGCGGCACCGTGGACGAGCGCGTGGCGCTGGACCACCTGAGCCTGACGCTGCGGGACGGGGATTTCGTCACCGTCATCGGCGGCAACGGCGCCGGAAAGAGCACCATGCAGAACGCTATCTGCGGCACCTGGCAGCCCGACGAGGGCAGCATCGAGCTGGACGGCGTCAACGTCTCCTCCCTGCCGGAGTACAAGCGCGCCCGCTACCTGGGCCGCGTGTACCAGGATCCCATGATGGGCACCTCCGCCGGCATGGAGATCGAGGAGAACCTGGCGCTGGCGGAGCGCCGCGGCCGGCACCACACCCTGCGTCCCGGCATCCGCCGCGGCGAGCGCGAGGACTATCGCCGCCGCCTGCGGGAGCTGGGTCTGGGTCTGGAGGATCGCCTGACCACCAAGGTGGGCACCCTCTCCGGCGGCCAGCGTCAGGCGCTGACGCTGCTGATGGCCACCCTGCAGAAGCCCAAGCTGCTGCTGCTGGA
>DJPP01000048.1:6062-11938 GCA_002438575.1 Oscillospiraceae bacterium UBA6409
GAGCATACCGCGGCGCTGGATCCCCAGACGGCCCAGCGGGTCATGGACATCACCGACCGCCTGGTCCGGGAGAACCACCTGACCACGCTGATGATCACCCACAATATGCGCGACGCCATCCACTACGGCAACCGCCTGCTGATGCTGCACAACGGGCGGATCGTGCTGGACATCTCCGGCGAGGAGAAGGCCCGGCTGACGGTGCCGGATCTGCTGGCGCTGTTCAGCAAGGTCAGCGGCCAGGAATACGACAACGACCGCGCCCTGCTGGCGTAAACACGAAGCCGGGGACCGTCCGTAAGGACGGTCCCCGGCGCTCTGCGCTTGACGGGCTGTGCGGCGGATGGTATGATGGTATGCGGAAGCGCCGGGACCGTTCCGGCGCAGGGGAGGACGCCATGAAAAAGATAGACAACTGCGAGAATTCCACCGTGCTGGTGGCGCTGCTGCTGGCGGGCATCCTGCTGGTCATGGGCGCCTACCGGCTGTTCTCCTGGCTGTGCAGCCGGGGGCTGACGGACACGCTGACCTGGGTGCTGGGCGCGGCGGCGCTGGTGCTGGCGGCACTGGGCCTGCTGCTGGCGAGCCACAGCTTCAAGCGGCTGAAGGAACTGCATCTGTAAGACAACACCCCTGACCGGCAGGTCAGGGGTGTTCTTTTTACAGCTCGGGGATCACCGGCACGGCGTCCGCCGGGATGGGGCAGTCGTACCCTGCCGCCGTCCGCTGCAGGAACTCGGCCTTGGCGGCCTCCAGCAGCGCGGGCTGCTCCAGCAGGTCGATGGCCGAGGCGCACAGGATCTTGCCCGCCTGTACCACGGCCTTGTGGCCGAGGCTGCTGGCGCCGCAGGAGACGTTCTGCCAGCTGTGGCCGGGGCAGCCGTTGGGCCACGCGGCTATGTACAGCTGCGCTGTGGGGCACTCCCAGCTGACGTCGCCCACGTCGGTGGAACCGGCGCAGAAGGCGTCGCCGGTAAACAGCGGCATCACAAAGTCGTTCATGGCGTGGCTGCTCTGGGCTTGCAGCGCCTGCACCTGCGCGGCGTAGGTCGGGTCGGCCTGCCCGCAGCCGGGGACATAGCCCGCCGCGTCGAAGGTGGCGGCCAGCTTGTCGGCAAAGGATAGCTCCTCTGCGGTGTATTGGGGCACGCCGATCTCGGTCAGGTTCTTGTGCAGCAGCGCCTCCAGCGGGTGGTTGGGGATCGTCTCCGCGATCCCGTCGATGAACTTCCGGGTA
The DNA here is from genome assembly GCA_002438575.1 of Oscillospiraceae bacterium UBA6409. GTDB lineage: Bacteria > Bacillota > Clostridia > Oscillospirales > Oscillospiraceae > Vescimonas. The sequence goes on from DJPP01000048.1 coordinate 7,300, forward strand.
AAGGTGGTGCCGGTCATCAGGGCCGCGCCCTCGGCGATCTTATCCACCCGGTCTTGCAGGGCCAGGGCCTTTTTCACCTGGTCGCACCGCACCATGTACAGCACGGAGGCCTCGGCGGGCACCACGTTGGGGCTGACGCCGCCGCCGTTGGTCACGCAGTAGTGGATGCGGGCCTTACCGTCCATGTGCTCCCGCAGGAACTCCACGCCCAGGTTCATCAGCGTCACGGCGTCCAGGGCGCTGCGGCCCTTTTCGGGGCAGCCGGCGGCGTGGGCGGCCACGCCATGGAACAGGTACTGCACCTGGATACAGGCGTTGCTGGAGCCGGTCACGGCCTCGCTGCAATCGGCAGGGTGCCAGGTCAGCGCCGCGTCAAGGCCGTACCACAGCTTCTCGCGGGCCATGAAGGCCTTGGCCGCGCCGCCCTCCTCGCCGGGGCAGCCGAAAAGGATCACGGTACCGGACGCGCCGGTGTTCTGCAAATACTGCTTTACGCCGATCGCCGCCGATAGTGCGCCCGCGCCCAGCATATTGTGGCCGCAGCCGTGGCCGGTGCCGCCGGGGACCAGCGGCGTTTTCTCCGTCTGGCCCGCCTGCTGGCTCAGACCCGCCAGGGCGTCGTATTCCGCCAGGATGCCGATCACCGGCTTGCCGTGGCCGTAGCTGGCGGAGAAAGCCGTCTCGATGCCGCAGATGCCTTTCTCAACGGTGAAGCCCTCTTTCTCCGCTGCCTCGCACAGCAGCGCCGCGGACTTGTACTCCTGCAAGGACAGCTCGGCGCAGCCCCACAGCGCGTCGGAGACCTGGGTCACCAGGTCGGATTTTGCTTCAATGGCGGCCAGCGCCGCCTGCTTTTTTTCGTTCATAGTGATATCTCCTGTCTGAAAGGCGGCACGCCCCGCCCCGCGATGGGACGGGGCGTGCACGAAAGGAAGGAAGTAAGTAAGTTGGTATGGGTGCGTCACAGGACCTTTTTCAAAAAGTCCTGCAGCCGGGCGCTCTGTGGGTGGTCAAAGATGTCCTCCGGCGTGCCCTGCTCGGCGATCTTTCCGGCGTCCATGAACAGCACGCGGCTGCCCACCTCTTTGGCAAAGCCCATCTCGTGGGTGACCACCACCATGGTCATGCCGGACTGGGCCAGCTCCTGCATGACCTCCAGCACCTCGCCTACCATCTCCGGGTCCAGGGCGCTGGTGGGCTCGTCGAACAGCATGACCTCCGGCTCCATGGCCAGAGCCCGGACGATGGCCACACGCTGCTTCTGCCCACCGGACAGCTGGGCGGGGTAGTCGTTGGCTCTGTCCGCTAGACCGACACGCTGAAGCAGTGTCAGGGCCTTCTGTTCGGCCTCTGCCTTGGGGACTTTTTTGATCTTGATGGGCGCCATGGTCAGGTTCTCCAGCACGGTCTTGTTGGGAAACAGGTTGAAGTGCTGGAACACCATGCCCATCTTCTGCCGGTGGAGGGGGAGGTCTACCTTCTTGCCGGTGATGTCCACCCCGTCGAAGACGATGGAGCCGGAGGTGGGCGTCTCCAGCAGGTTCAGGCTGCGGAGAAAGGTGCTCTTGCCGCCGCCGGAGGGGCCGATGACCGCGATGACGTCGCCCTTGTACACGTCCACCGTGACGCCGTCCAGCGCCCTGACGTCGCCGCCGTTGTAGTATTTCTTCAGGTCCTTGACCTGGATAAGCGTCTGTGCCATCAGATATGCACCTCCCGCTGCTGCTTCCGCTTGCGCCCATAGCCGTTGTTCCGGTCGGCCTTCTTCATTTTTCTTTCAAAGTGACCGAACACCTTGCTGAGCACGAACGTCATGATAAAGTAGATGACGCCCACGATGACCAGCGGCTCGATGGGCAGGTATGTGGCGCCCTTGACCACCAGGTACTGGGTCATCAGGTCGCCGATGAAGAACGTGGAGCCCAGGGACGTGTCCTTGATGATCATGATGAACTCGTTGCCCAGGGCGGGGAGGATGTTCTTCACTGCCTGGGGCACCACCACGAACCACATGGCCTTGCTCTCGCTGAAGCCCAGGCTCAGCGCTGCCTCCTTCTGTCCCGGATCCACCGCCTGGATGCCGGAACGGATGACCTCCGACACGTAGGCGGCGCTGTTGCAGATCAGGGCGATGGCGATGCAGAGGAACTTCTGCTTGTTCAGCGCCGGGATCAGAATGGGCAGGCCGAAATAGAAGAAGTACAGCTGCAGCAGCATGGGCGTGCCGCGGATGATCTCGATGTAGATGGTGGACAGCCAGCGCAGCGGCGGTATTTTGGACATCTTCATCAGCGCCAGTACCGACGCGAACACCGCGCCGAAGGCCACGGTGATGGCCGCCAGCGCCAGCGTGTACTCCACGCCGTCGATGAGGAACTTGTCCCAGTATTTCAGGAACAGGGCCGCCAGCTTTTCAAAGTCAATGAATTTCATGGTGATTTCCTCTTATTGTGTATACGGCGGCGGGTACGGCTTTCGTACCCGCCGCCGCGGTATATATCGGTGTCAGTCCAGAGTCAGCTCCTTGGCGTTCTCGCTCTTGCCCAGCTCCACGGCGGCGGCGTACCACTCGGCGTACTTGCCCTCGCTCTCGGCCTTTGCCAGCGCCTCGTTGACAGCGGCCAGCAGCTCCGTCTCGCCCTTGGAGATCAGCACCACGTTCTGCTCGAACTCCTCGGCCACCTCAAACTGCCAGTCGCAGATCATCAGCTCGGGGTTGGCGTCCACGATCATGTTGGCGTTGCCGATGGCCGCGGCCATGGCCTCGATGTTGCCGTTCTTGAGCTCCATAACGCCCACGGTGATGTCGCCGATCGGCACGGGGTTGGCATCAGGCAGTTGGCTGGTCAGCAGGTCCATCTGCAAAGAGGCGTTCTGGGCGCCCACATCCACGCCGGAGAAGTCCTCGGCCTTGGTGTACTTGGCGGCGTCCTCCTTCTTGATGAGGATCACCTGGTTGGACTCGTTGTCGCCGGCCACATAGCCGTTGGAGATCTCATAGTTGGCGGCTCTGTCCTCCGTCCAGGAGTAGCCGCTGAGGGACATATACACGCTGTTGGTGTAGACGGCGGTCTGGCAGGCATCAAAGCCCATGGCATCGATCTCCAGGTCCACACCCAGGTACTGGGCGATGTACTTGGCCAGCTCAATGTCGAAGCCCACATACTGGTCCTGGCCGGTCTTGGAGGAGTCCACGAACTCCATGGGGGAGAAGTCGGGGCTGACCGCCACGGTCAGCACGCCGTCGGCCTTGATCTTTTCCAGCGCGTTGGCGGGCTCGGTGACGGCGGTGTCATCGGTCTTGTCATCGGCGGAGGTGTCGGCCTTGCTGCCGCAGGCCACCAGGGAAAGCGCCATCATCAGCGCCAGAAGCAGAGAAACAAACTTTTTCATGGTCGTATATCCTTTCGTATATCGTGAATATTTATTCATGTATGAAATGTATATTTTCGGGAGAGGTCAGGCCGCGCGGTGCAGGCGGTGCGCCTGTCGTCGTCGCAGCAGCGCCATCGCGCCAACTCCCTTGCTGTGGTGATTTTTCATGGTGTGTACCGCCTTTCCGGTGTGCGTTTTCCGGAGGCGGGCTTGCCGACATCCGGTGCATCTCTCTCGTTGATGTTGCATAATTTACCACCGTTGACTGAAAATGTCAAGGCAAATTTGAATATTTATTCGCGCAATATGCGATTTTGGTGAATATACTTACAGCGCCGGATGAGACGACGGGTCATTTGCACCAAAATGACGGGACCCGCACGCAAAAAAAGAGCACCGCCTTGCGGCGGTGCTCTCTCAGGTTTTGTATGTGAATTACTCCTCCGTCTCGATCAGGCCGTAGCCGCCGTTGTTGCGGTGGTATACCACGCATACGGCGTTCGTCTCGATGTTGCGGAACACATAGAAGGAGTGTCCCAGCAGGTTCATCTGCAGAACGGCCTCGTCGGTGGTCATGGGCTTGACGGAGAAGCGCTTGGTGCGGATGATGTCGAAGTCGTTGTCCTCCACCATGTCGAACTCGGCGGGCACGGTGGATACCAGTGCGTCGGGCCGCAGGTTCTTGGCCAGGCGGGTCTTGTTCTTGCGGATGCGGCGGTCGATGAAGCTTACGGCCTCGTCGATGGCGCTGCGCATATCGCCGTCGGGATCCTCGGTCTGGGCGCGGAACAGCGTGCCGTTGGCGGCGCGGATGGTCAGCTCCACCACACAGCGGTTTTTCTTCTCCACAGCAAAGGTCACAAAGGCGTCTGCCTCCTCCGGGAAATACTTGTCCAGCTTACTGATCTTTTTCTCGGCGTATTCCTTGATGGAGTCGTTGAGGGAGATCTTCTTGCAGGCGAATGTGAACTTCATAGTGTTTGCTCCTTTCCGTAACGGGTAGGCCGCCGGAAGCTGACCACGGGTGAAAGCCCCGTCAGCCTAATGGTGCAAGGGTCGGGGAGTGGTTTCCCCTTATCCTTGACTAATTATAGCAAATATGTCTTGCGTTGAAAAGAGGGTTTGGAAGAATTTGTGAAATGTTCACAAAAAATTCGCGGAACGGTCAAATTCGACAGTCCTCGACTTTTTCCGACAAAATGCGGCAAAAGCTCCTATTTACAAGCGCTTCGCCCCGGTGTACTATACTGTTCGGAGGCTTTCC
>DJPP01000048.1:12033-12283 GCA_002438575.1 Oscillospiraceae bacterium UBA6409
CGCCGGGTGTGCTATACTGTCCACGATATTTCAACTTCGCCCCCGCCGGGGGCAGGGAGGTCCTCTTGGAAAGAACACAGGTACAGATCCCCGCCGCGCAGCTGGACCGCCAGCGGGATTTTGAAGCAAAGCTGAAGGAAATGCACGCCGACCGGCCCCTCCGCGCGCTGGTGGATACCTTCGGCTGCCAGCAGAACGTGGCCGACAGCCAGTATATCATGGGTATGCTCCGGGCGATGGGGTGCTCGTT
>DJPP01000060.1:0-2558 GCA_002438575.1 Oscillospiraceae bacterium UBA6409
GTGGCGAACTCCTCCACAGAGATGAAGGTTTTGCCCCTCCGCTTCTCCACCGTGTCCAGCGCCGCCGTCTCACCCAGGCCGCGCACCGTTACAAAGGGCGGCAGCAGGCCGTTTTCAGTGATCTTAAAGTGCGTAGCATCGGAGTCGTAGATGCTAATGGTATCGAAGTGAAAGCCCCGCAGATAAAATTCGTAGCAAACCTCCAGCGTCACCAGCAGGTTCTGTTCCACATCGGTGGCGTCCTTGTTGTTCTCGATCTCCTTGATCTTCTGCTTCACCGCATCCATGCCGGCGCAGCAGTATTCCGCGTCAAATGCCTTGGCCCGGATGGAGAAGAATGTAGCGTAGAACGCCAGGGGTTGGTGGACCTTGAACCACGCGATACGGAACGCCATCATCACATAGGCCACGGCGTGGGCCTTGGGGAACAGATAGCCGATCTTGGCCAGGGAGCCGATATACCAATCCGGTACCTGATGCTCCCGCATAGCCTCCTCCCAGCCGTCTTCGAACCCCTTTTTCTTTACTTTTCCCTTACGCACCGCCTCCATGATCTTAAAGCTCATCTTCGGCTCCAGTCCCATGGAGATCAGGTACAGCATGATATCGTCGCGGCAGCCCACCGTCTCCAAAACGCTGGCCGTGCCGCCCACGATCAGGTCTCGGGCGTTGCCCAACCACACGTCGGTACCATGGGAGAAGCCGGAAAGGCGCACCAGGGTATTGAAATCCTGAGGCATGGTATCCATCAGCATACCGCGGGTGAACCGGGTATTGAACTCCGGGATAGCCACGGCACCGGTGGGACCCAGTATCTCGTCATTTTCAAAGCCCAACACCTTGGACGAGGTGAAAATGCTCATGGTGTCCGGGTCGTCCAAAGGGATGGCCCGCGCGTTCACACCGGTCAGGTCCTCCAGCATTTTGATCATGGTGGGGTCATCGTGTCCCAGCATATCCAGCTTCAGGAGGTTGTCCTCCATGCAGTGGTACTCGAAATGGGTGGTCACGGTGTCGCTGTTGGCATCGTCCGCCGGATGCTGCACCGCGGTAAAATCCTCCACATCCATATCATCCGGCACCACCACCAGCCCGCCGGGGTGCTGGCCCGTGGTACGCCGCACACCCACGCAGCCCAGCGTCAGGCGGTCCAGCTCCGCGTTGGAGGCCGTTTCGCCCCGTTCCTCCAGGTACTTCTTCACCATGCCGAAGGCGGTCTTCTCCGCCAGGGTACCGATGGTCCCCGCACGGAACACCTGGGTCTTGCCGAACATCTCGATGGCGTGCTGGTGTGCCCGGGCCTGGTACTCACCGGAGAAATTCAGGTCGATATCCGGCACCTTACCGCCGCCGTAACCCAAAAACGTCTCAAAGGGGATGTCAAACCCGTCCTTAGCGTACTTTGCCCCGCACACCGGGCAATTCTTATCGGGCATATCCGCGCCGCAGCCGTAGCTGCCATCGGTGATGAACTCCGTATGGCGGCATTTGGGGCAGCGATAATGGGGCGGCAGGGAGTTCACCTCCGTGATGCCGGACATATACGCCACCAGTGAGGAACCCACACTGCCCCGGCTGCCCACCAGATAACCGTTTTCCAGGCTGCGCTGCACCAGCTTCTGGGCGGACATATACACCACGTCGTACTTGCCCAGAATGCTTTTCAGCTCCACGTTCAGCCGGTCCACGATCAGCTGAGGCGGCTCGTCGCCGTACAGTTCATGGCACTTGTCCCATACCCGGTCATGGAGTTCCTGCTCCGAATTCTCCAGCCGCGGCGGGAACAACCGTCCCGGCGGCAGCAGCTCGATATTTTCGATACGGTCGGCGATGCCGCGCGGGTCGTCAATGACCACCCGATGCGCTTCCTCTTCGCCCAAGTAGGCAAACTCCGCCAGCATCTCCTCCGTGGTCTTGAAGTAAATGGGCAGGGGTGCGTCGGCGTCGGCGAACTTCTTGCTGGCCAGCAGGATATGGCGGTACACCTCGTCCTCCGGCTCCTGGAAGTGCACATCGCCGGTGGCGCACACCGGCTTGCCCAGCTCCCGGCCCAACCGGACGATAGTACGGTTGAACTCCCGCAGCTCCTCCTCTGACTGCACCGCGCCGTTGCGAAGCATAAACATATTATTGCAGACGGGCTGTATCTCCAGGTAATCGTAGAACGATGCGATGCGCTTCAGCTCCGCCCAGTCCTTGTGGTCCGCCACCGCCCGGAACAGCTCTCCCGCCTCGCAGGCCGAGCCGATGATGAGACCCTCCCGATGGGCGATCAGTTCCGTCTTTGGGATAATGGGCACACGCTTGAAATACTTGAGGTTGGAAGCCGAGATCAGCTGATACAGGTGCTTCAGGCCCAGCTTGTTCTTCGCCAGGATGATAATATGCTTGGGGTGCCGGCTGCCGCCGCCCCGGGGCCGCAGCTTCTCCATCTGCCCGTTGATCTCCTGCAGGCGGGAAATTCCCATCTCCCGCCGCATTCTCTCAAAAAAGGGTATCAGCATATACCCCACCATCCCCGCGTCGTCCGACGCCCGGTGGTGGTTGAAGGCGGGCAG
>DJPP01000060.1:2744-6340 GCA_002438575.1 Oscillospiraceae bacterium UBA6409
GGCCGCCCGTCTACGAACTTCAAAAACGCCGCCAGTGCTTCCTCCGGCGGCGGCGCGTCCGCCAGCATGGCATCCGTAATACCCGTCAGGCCGATGATCTCCGGTGTCAGCCGACGGCCGGGGTTCACAAAGGTCTGAAACGTATCCGTGATCTTCCCATTTTTCAGCACCACCGCGCCGATCTCCGTGATGGCCTCCCGCTGTACCTTCAATCCGGTAGTCTCGATGTCGAAGCACACGATCTCGTCGTCAAAATCCTGGTCCTGCCCGCCGTGCACGGCGATGCGGTCGTCCAGATTGTTGACGTAGTACCCCTCCACGCCGTACAGGATCTTGATCTTTCCCTTACCCGCGTCCCGCGCTTTGGGGAAAGCCTGCACCGTGCCGTGGTCGGTGATGGCAATAGCCGGATGGCCCCAGGCCGCCGCCTGCTTTACCACCTTGCCCACATCCGTCAGGGCATCCATGCTGCTCATCTGCGTATGCAGATGCAGCTCCACCCGCTTCTCCGACGCGTTGTCCTGACGGGTCGCATGGCTGATCTTCATGATATTCACCGGCCGCAGCAGGATATCCTTCCCGTCGTAGGTCAGTTCCACCTTGCCCTGCAGGCGCAGCCACATCCCGTCGCTGATCGTGCCACCCAGCACCTTGGCCTCTTTTTCGTCCATGGCCTTCCGCACGGCCACAGAGCCATGCTCATCAGTGATGTTGAAGTTCAGCGTCCACATTCCCTTGCGCCGTGTCTCATAGCACTCTGCCTTGAATACCCGGCCCTCCACAATAGCGCTGCCCTGCTTGATATTCAGTTCGCCGATAGGCGTCAGCTTCCCGGCGATGGCCTTGCCCCAGATCACTCCGTTGTCGCCCTTTTGCTCGCCGGTGCCGCAGAAATGCAGCAGCACCTGCCGCAGATCATACTGCTGCGCCAGCATCTGCTGCAGGGCATCCTGCGCCGCCTGGGGCAGTGTCTCACTGCTCTCTACCTGCACCTCCAGCGTCCGGCCCGCCATATCCAGCGCGCCGCTGATGATACAGGCATCGTGCAGCAGCAGGCGCAGCTGCCGCGGCGCCTGAAAGCTCTCAAACAGCGTAAAAAACGGTACTCTCTCCGCCATGTCTCTCCCCTATCGTATCTCTTGTCACAGCTTGTCGATCTCCTCGAACAGTGCGTCCACCAGCTGGTCCTCCGGCACCTTCCGCAGGACCGTTCCCTTAGCGAACAGCAGTCCCTCGCCCTTGCCTCCGGCGATTCCCACATCCGCGGCCGAGGCCTCCCCCGGTCCGTTGACCACACACCCCATCACCGCCACGGTGATGGGCTTGTCACAGCTCTTCAGCCGCCGTTCCACCTCCCGGGCGATGGGCAGCATATCATACTTCGTCCGCCCGCAGGTAGGGCAGGCGATCAGGTCCGGCCCCGTCCGCCGCAGACCGCAGGCCTGCAAAATACGCTTGGCGGCCACTACCTCCTCCACCGGGTCGGCAGTCAGGCTCACCCGCAGCGTATCGCCGATACCCCGGCACAGCAGTCCACCGATGCCGATGGCCGACTTCAGCACCCCCATCTCCGGTGTGCCGGCCTCGGTGACACCCAGATGCAGCGGATAGTCCACCTTTTCGTGCAGCAGCTCGTAGGCCGCCATATTTACCGGCACCCGGGAGCACTTCACGGAGATGCAGATATCCCCGAAGCCGCACTCCTCCAACAAGCGCACATGTCCCAGTGCGCTCTCGGCCAGCGCCTCGGCGGTCACGCCGCCGTATTTTTGCGCCAGGGCCTTCTCCAGCGAGCCGCCGTTGACGCCCACACGGATCGGAATATTCCTCTCCCGGCAGGCGTCGGCCACGGCCCGCACACGGTCCTTCGACCCGATGTTGCCGGGGTTGATGCGTATTTTATCCACACCGCCGTCCACACACAGCAGCGCCAGCCGGTAATCAAAGTGGATATCCGCCACCAGTGGGATGTGTATAGCCGCCTTGATGCCCGGAATGGCCCGTGCGGCCTCCTCCGTGGGCACCGCCACACGCACGATCTCGCAGCCCGCCTGCTCCAGGCGGTGTATCTGCCGCACCGTGGCGTTCACATCCTCCGTGGGCGTATTGCACATGGACTGTATGCTCACGGCCGCGCCGCCGCCCACCGGTACCGCGCCCACCTGTATGCGTCTTGTCACCGTCCCCGCCTCCTCAGTGGATCAGCTTTCCCACGTCGCTGAACACCAGCACCACCATCAGCGCCAGCAGCAGAATAAGTCCCGCGAAGTGGATATAGTTCTCATATTTAGCCGGTATCTGCTTCCGGAACAGCAGCATGGCTGCCGCGTTGATGATCAGGAAGAATATCCGCCCGCCGTCCAACGCCGGCAGCGGCAGCAGGTTCATCACCGCCAGATTCACTGCGATCAGCGCCGCGATGTAGGCGATGTTCTCCACCGCCGCCTGGGTCGTCTCCGCCTGCTCACCCACCTGCACCATGGTGGACACGATCCCCACCGGGCCACTCAGATCCCGCAGGCCCGCCTGCCCGGTAAAGAGCATTTGCAGGCTCAGCCGCACCAGACGCACGAAATCCACGGCGTTGTTCCAGGTGTAGGCCAGCTTGTCGCCGAAGGTGGCCGCCGCCGCGCCGAAGTATATCCCGTAACCGCTGTACGCATTTCCGCTTTGGTCGGTATACGTCTGCCTCGTCATGGCGAAATCGTCCAGATACACCTGCTCACCGCCGCGCTCCACCACCAGGTCGAATGTGCCGGTCTTGTTCAGTCCAAGCAGCAGGCTCACGTCGCTGTAAATATACACCCGTTCCCCGTCGATAGACACCAGCCGGTCCCCAGTCTGCAAACCGTCGGCGCTCTCCAACGGACAACCCTCGGCAAAGCCGGAGATCACCGGCTGATAGAACCCCTGCGCCGGCGCATACAGGCAGAAGATGATGATAAGCCCCGCCAGAAAATTCATGGCCGCGCCGGCGGCAAAAATGATCAACTTTTTCCAAAAACCCTGGCGGTTCAGCGCCGCCGGATCGTCAGAGTCCTCCTCTTCCCCCTCCATGGCGCAGAAACCGCCCACCGGGAAGGCCCGCAGGGAATACTGGGTATCCCCCCGCTGCTTTTTCCACAGCACCGGTCCCATACCGATGGCGAACTCGTTGACCCGCACACCGCAGGCCTTGGCCGCCAGAAAATGCCCCAGCTCATGGACGGCGATCAAAATGCCGAACACCAGCAGGGCCGCGATGATATATACGATCATGTATGCAAGCTCCTTCTCCGGATGTCACAGGATGGCGCGCCGCGCCGCCTTGTCTGCTTCCAGTATATCCGCAAGGCTTGGCTGATATTGCACCGGCACCCGTTCCAACGCGCGCTCCACCCGCCGGGAGATATCGTTAAAGCCGATCTCGCCTCGCAGAAACAGCCCCACGGCTGCCTCGTTGGCACCGTTGAGTATGGCGCAGGCAGTGCCGCCCACCGCCGCGGCATACCGTGCCAGACGCAGACAGGGGAACGCCCTCTCGTCCGGCTCGGCAAAGGTCAGCGCGCCGCAGGTCAGCAGGTCAAGCGGCTTATCCGGGCTCTCGGCCCGGTAGG
>DJPP01000121.1:0-12316 GCA_002438575.1 Oscillospiraceae bacterium UBA6409
CCCTTTGCCGCCCAGAGCGCCGCTGAGACGGCTGCCAAGGCTGCTATGGAGCATGGCCTGAAGACCGTTGAGGTCTTCGTGAAGGGTCCCGGTCAGGGACGTGAGGCGGCTATCCGCGCGCTGCAGGCCGTGGGTCTGGAAGTGACGATGATCAAGGACGTCACCCCCATCCCCCACAACGGCTGCCGCCCCCCCAAGCGTCGTCGCGTGTAATCGGAAGAAGGAGGATATTAAATCATGGCTAAGAATATGCAGCCTGTCGCCAAGCGTTGCAAGGCGCTGGGTATTTCTCCTACCGTCATGGGTTACTCCAAGAAGGAGACCAAGCGCAACCCCGGCGGCCAGATGAGAAAGAAGAAGAGCGAGTACGCCATCCAGCTCAACGAGAAGCAGAAGGTCAAGTTCGTGTACGGCATTCTCGAGAAGCAGTTTCGCGCTTACTATGAGAAGGCCTCCGCGATGCCCGGCAAGACCGGCGAGAACCTGCTGAGCCTGGTAGAGCGCCGTCTGGACAACGTGGTGTACCGCCTGGGCTTCGCCATGACCCGCCGCGAGGCGCGTCAGCTGGTGAACCACGCCCATTTCACCGTGAATGGGCACAAGGTCAACATCCCCTCCTATCTGGTGCGCGTGGGCGATGTGATCGAGGTCAAGGAGAGCAGTCGCTCCTCCGTGGCGTTCAAGCGCCTGACCGCCGAGGATGCACCCATGGTCACCGTCCCCAAGTGGCTGGAGCGTGACAAGAATGCCCTGAAGGGCACCGTCGTCACCCTGCCCGCCCGCGAGGACATTGATATGCCCATCGAGGAGCATCTGATCGTCGAGTTGTACTCCAAGTAATAGGGTTCTGACCCTCACGAAGCACTGGAATGAAATTGGCGCGGAAGGCACCGCGCCGCCAATAGAATGAAGGAGGGTACTGCATGATCGAAATTGAGAAGCCCCAGATCGAGTGTATCGAAGCACCCGGCGACGCTTCCTATGGAAAATATGTGATCGAACCCCTGGAGCGCGGATACGGAACGACCCTGGGCAATGCGCTGCGGCGCATCCTGCTCTCCAGCCTCCCCGGAACCGCAGCCACCAGCATCAAAATTGCCGGTGTGCAGCATGAGTTCTCCACCATCCCCGGTGTGAAGGAGGACGTGACGGAGATCGTTCTGAACGTGAAAAATCTGCTGACGAAGCTGCACAGCGACGCCGTCAAGACCGTGTTTATCGAGGCGGCCGGACCCTGTGAGGTCACGGCCGGCGATATCAAGACCGACGGCGAGGTGGAGGTCCTGAATCCCGAGCTGCACATTGCAACGCTGGATGTGGGCGCCACCCTGAGCATGGAGATCACCCTGAGCCACGGCCGCGGCTATGTCTCCGCCGACAAGAACAAGGCGGCGCGTCCCGGCGTTATCGGCGTGATCCCCATCGACAGTATCTATACCCCCGTGTACAAGGTCAACTACACTGTGGAGAGCACCCGTGTGGGCGCTTCCAGCGACTACGACAAGCTGACGCTGGAGGTCTGGACCGACACCACCATCGCCGCCCGCGATGCGGTGTCCCTGGGCGCCAAGATCCTCTGCGACCATTTTGCCCTGTTCACCGACCTGTCCGACACGCTGGGCGATAAGTCCACCGTGGTGGAGAAGGCACAGGACTCCAAGGACAAGATGCTGGAGCTGACCATCGAGGAGCTGGATCTGTCTGTACGCAGCTTCAACTGCCTCAAGCGCGCCAACATCAACACCGTCGAGGACTTGATCTCCAAGACCGAGGACGAGATGATGAAGGTACGCAATCTGGGACGCAAGTCCCTGGAGGAAGTCATCAACAAGCTGGCGATGATGGGCCTGTCCCTGGCCAGCGAAGACAACAACTAACGATCCAGCGCATACCGCGCCCGATCATAACAAGGAGGAAACTGAAATGCCCGGAACTCGTAAGCTCGGTAAGACTACCGATCAGCGTATGGCGATGCTCCGTCAGCAGGTCACCGATCTTCTGGACAACGGCCGGATGGAGACTACCATCACCCGCGCCAAGGAGATCAAGCCCCTCGCCGAGAAGATGATCACTCTCGGCAAGAAGGGCGACCTGGCCGCTTACCGTCAGGCGCTGAGCTTCATCACCCGCGAGGATGTGGCCAACAAGCTGTTCAAGGAACTGGCTCCCAGCTACGCCGAGCGCAACGGTGGCTATACCCGCATCATCCGCACCGGCGTCCGCCGCGGCGATGCTGCTGAGACGGCCATCATCGAGCTGGTGAAGTAATTTTACTTTCATAAAAAAGAACACGCCGCAGGTCTTATGGCCTGAAGCGTGTTCTTTTTTTGCCCACCCCGCGATATACTTCTCCCGGTGATGTGATGAAAAAGCGACTATGCGCCCTGCTGTGCGCGCAGCTGCTCCTGTTGTCCGCCTGCGGGGAGGGGAGGACCTCTCCCGCGGCGGCTGTGCCTTCCCCCGAGGATGCCGTCCCCAAATACGTGGCGTTGACCTTTGACGACGGGCCGTCGCCCCGGTGTACGCCGCGGCTGCTGGACGGGCTGCGGGAGCTGGGGGCGAAGGCTACGTTTTTCGTGGTAGGCTGTCAGGCGGTGAAGGACCCGGACATCGTGCAGCGCATCGCGGCGGAGGGCCATCAGGTGGGGAACCACTCCTATGACCACGCGGACCTGCACAGTCTGACAGCGGCGCAGGCACTGGCGGATCTGGAAAAAAATGACGCGCTGCTGCGGGAGCTGCTGGGGGAGGGGGAGTACTGGGTACGGCCGCCCTACGGGCTGATGACGGAGGCGGAAGCCGCGGCGCTGTCCGTGCCGCTGGTGAACTGGTCGGTGGACACGGAGGACTGGCGGACGAAGGACAGCGGCAAAATATTGGATGTGATCTACCGCTGCACCGGGGACGGGGACATCGTGCTGCTGCATGACCGCTATCAAAATACGGTGGACGCGGTGCTGACGGCGATAGAGCATTTACAGCAGCAGGGCTACGTATTTGTGACGGTGGCGGAGCTGCTGGCGATCAAAGGCATAGCGCCGCAGGCAGGGCAGACGTACCGCCGGGCAGAATAGAAAGCGCCCCGGAGCATTGCTCCGGGGCGCTTTGTGCAGTTGTGTTACGCAGCGGCGGCCAGCATACAGTTGATGACCAGGGTCAGCACGATGAACACGGCGCCCACCCACTTGGTACCCTTGGCCAGCTTGGCGTCCAGGCTCTTGGCCTTGGACTTGGCCATATAGCTGTCGGCGATACCACCGATAGTGCCGGACAGACCCTGGCTCTTGCCGGACTGGAACAGCACCACCAAAATCAAAAACAGGGCGGCAATCAGCTGCAGAATAATGATAACAGTCAACATTTCGGACTCCTCCACCTATTCCATGCCAAACGGCATTCGTATCACAGTACATTGCATTTTACCATAATACAACGGACTTTGCAAGAGGGAATGTGTTGTTTTGTGGTTGTTTTTTGTGCATCGCTCGCCGGGTGAAAAGCAGGCGGGCGCCGTTCGGCTTACGGCGCCCGCTTTCAGAGGTGTATTTTACACACAGCACTCCCCATTCCTCCCACCAGGGAGGTGCCGACAGCCGCACGGCTGTGCGGCTGCCCGACGATTTGAGGATAGAAAGGAAAAGCAATTCATGTAAAAGAATTACTATGGGTACAATACAACAGAGGGCCCTGTTTTGTAAAGCGACAATGTTTCATGTAAATATGAAAAAATGTCATACACATATATTCCACTGGAAGCCCACAAAAAATCGTAAAAAGTGCCGAAAACTCGCCCTTGCCATAAACGGTACGCAGGGAGTATAATCCTGCTATGAAATAGTATCATACAAAAAACGGGAGGCGTTATGGACACCAAAAAACTGGAGGCCCTGCTGACGGCGGTGGAGCTGGGCAGCTTTACCCGCGCCGCCGAGGTGCTGGGCTATACGCAGTCCGGGCTGACCCATATGATGAACAGCCTGGAAA
The DNA here is from genome assembly GCA_002438575.1 of Oscillospiraceae bacterium UBA6409. Classification (GTDB taxonomy): domain Bacteria; phylum Bacillota; class Clostridia; order Oscillospirales; family Oscillospiraceae; genus Vescimonas. The sequence goes on from DJPP01000121.1 coordinate 3,985, forward strand.
AGGATATCGGCTTCACCGTCCTGCTGCGGGGCCGCAGCGGCGTCCGGCTGACCCCGGCGGGCCAGCGGATCCTGCCCCTGGTGCGGGACTGTCTGACCTCTACCGCTGCCCTGGAGCGCGAGATATCCCTTATCAACACCCATAAGGAGGACTCCGTCCGTGTGGCGGCCTATGAGTCCATCGCCCGGCACTGGCTGCCGGAGATCATCCAGCAGTTCCGCCGGGAGCACCCGGACGTCACCGTGGACATCCAGATGGGCAGCGTGGACGAGGTCTATCGCTGGGTGCTGGAGGATCGGGTGGATATGTGCTTTGCCAGCCGCCAAGACGCCCCACTGGAATGGACGTTCCTGCGGGACGACGAGCTGCTGGCCATCCTGCCGCCGGAGTATGACAGCGGCGAGAGCACCTTCCCCGTGGAGGCCTTTAACGGGCAGGAGTTCCTCATGCCCTCCATGGGCTTTGACAAGGATATCCTCCGCGTACTGAACGAGCACGGTGTCACGCCCCTGATCCGTACCACGCAGGTGTCTGACAGCGCTGTCATCTCCATGGTGGAGCACGGCCTGGGTGTCAGCGTCCTGTCCCGTCTGGTCCTCCGCGGCCGGCAGAACAGCGTCCGCGCCCTGCCGCTGGAGCCCCGGGCTGTCCGTGAGCTGGGCATCGCCGCCCGTCCGCAGAAGGAGCTGCGCCTCATTGCCCGCCAGTTCATCCGCCAATCCTGCGAGATGATCGAGAAGATGTGACACAGCGCTGCACACGAAATTACCACAACACAAAGGAAACGATTATGCTGCAATTTCAAGAACTCACCGCCGCCCACGGCGACCGCCTGCGCGGCTATTACCGGAACTGCGACTACCGCCTGTGTGAATACTCACTGGGCGTCAAGCTCATGTGGCGGGACCACCTGCATCCGTCCTTTGCCGAGGCCGCCGGCTGCCTCGTGATCCGCAACTGTATCGAGGGCGAGTACGTCTTTGACTACCCCATCGCCGGCCCGGAGGCGGATGTTGAGGGTGCCCTGCGGGCCATCGAGTCCTGGTGTGCCGGCACCGGTACGCCTCTGGTGCTCTCCGTGGTGCCGGAGGACAAGGCGCAGGTTCTCTGCCTGCGCTACCCCCGATGCCGTGTTATCAGCGAGCGCCCCTGGAAGGACTATCTTTACCGCACCGAGGAGCTGGCCGCCTTTGCCGGCCGTCGGTACAGCGGCCAGCGCAACCACATCAACAAATTCCGCCGTGACTATCCCGACGCGGAATTCACCCCGCTGACCGACCCCGCCGATCCCCGTCTGGCCGTTTTCTGGCAGGACTATGAGGCCGAATTCCACAAGTCCGGCCCTCTGGCCGTGCAGGAGCTGTCCCTGGCACAGGAGATGTTCTCCCGCATCGGCACCGGCTGGTTCTGCGCCGGCGGTATGCTGGCAGAGGGCCGTCTGGTGGCCGTCTGCCTGGCGGAGAAATGCGGCGGCACCCTGATCGACCACATCGAAAAGGCCCTGTACTCCCATGCCGGGGCCTATCCCGCGTTGGTCCAGGCCTTCGCTGCCTACTACGGCGGGGACTGCGCGTGGTGCAACCGGGAGGACGACGCCCGGGACAAGGGCCTCCGCACCTCCAAGCTGCAATACCTGCCGGACCACCTGGGCGGCAAGGTCCGTATCGAGGCGGGTACCGAGCTGGACGCCCTCAAGGCCATCCCTGTCATCAAAACCGACCGCCTGACCCTGACGCCTCTCCGCAGGGCCGATATCCCTGCATACAGCGCCCTTTGTCTGGACGACGACCGCAACCGTTGGTGGGGCTACGACTACCGCACCGACCTGGGCGATCAGCCCCTGACCGACACCTATTTTTACGATGTGGCCCGGGCTGATTTCGCCGCCCGCCGCGCCGTCAACTTTGCCGTCCGCCTGAAGGGCAGGCTCATCGGCGAGGTGGTGCTCTACAACCCCGACTTCCGGGGCGGCTTCGAGCAGGGCTGCCGTATCGCGCCGGAGCACGCCGGCTGCGGCTATGGCGCTGAGGCCTTTGCCGCCGCCGCGGATTGGGCGCTGTACCATCTGGGCCTTGCCCGGGTGGTGGCCAAGTGCTTCAAGGAGAACGAACCCTCCCGCAAAATGCTCTCCGCCTGTATGCGTCCCAATGGCGAGGACGATACGTATTTCTACTTTGAAAAGACCGTCTGACGCATGAAAAAAGCACCTCCGCGCACACTAAGCGCGGAGGTGCTTTTTTCATGCAGTATGAGACGCTGACCGACCTTTTGAACAACGAGGCCGCGGCCTACGACTACTTCTACGCCCTGTCCCCAGAGATGCAGACGCAGCTCCAGCAGCGCCGCGATATCCGGGACCTGCGCCAGCTGAAGCAGGCTGCCGCCGACATCCAGACCAATTCCCGCCCCGCCGCGTTCTGAACGAACAGCTCAAAAAAGCAGCGCCCCCGGCTGATGCCGGGGGCGCAGTATGTTTACCGCTGATACTCGAACTCCAGGTCGTACATACTCACGATGTCGCCGTCCTGGATGCCCATCTGCTCCAGCGTGTCAAACAGCCCGCTTTGCCGCAGCATCTTGTCGAAATACATCCGGCTCTCGTAGTCGGAGAAGTTGATGTTGGCCATGAGCCGTTGCAGCCACGGGCCCTCCACCAGCCAGGTGTTGTCCTCGCGCTCGATGTGCAGCGGCTCCGTGGTGTCGATCACCGGCGGCTTGGGCACATATTCCGGCTCGTACACCGTCACCGGCGGCAGCTCGCTGAGCCGCCGGGCGATGTGCTGCACCAGCTCCCGGGTCCCCTGGTGGGTGGCGGCGGACATGGCGAAGAACTCATAGCCCAGCGTCTCCACATGGGCGCGGAAGGCGTCCAGCTGCTCTGTGTCCATCAGAAGATCCGTCTTGTTGGCCACGGCGATCTGCGGTCGGGTGGCCAGCTCCGGGCTGTACTCCCTCAGCTCCGCGTTGATGGCGTCAAAGTCCGCGATGGGGTCCCGCCCCTCGCTGCCGGATACATCCACCAGATGCACCAGCAGGCGGCACCGGTCGATGTGCCGCAGGAAATCGTGGCCCAGGCCAGCGCCCTCACTGGCGCCCTCGATAATGCCGGGGATGTCCGCCATCACGAAGCTGACGCCCTCGTCCACATAGACCACGCCCAGATTGGGGTACAGGGTGGTGAAGTGGTAGTTGGCGATCTTGGGATGGGCCTTGCTGACCACGCTCAAAAGCGTGCTCTTGCCCACATTGGGAAAGCCCACCAGGCCTACGTCCGCCAGCAGCTTCAGCTCCAATATCACGTCGTGGCTCTCGCCGGGAAGACCCGCCTTGGCAAACCGCGGCACCTGCCGGGTGGGGGTGGCGAAATGCTGGTTGCCCCAGCCGCCGCGCCCGCCTCTGCACAGCACATAGGGCTTGTCGTCGGACATATCCTTGATGATCTCGCCGCTTTCCGCATCCCGCACCAGCGTGCCCCGGGGGACCTTGATGGTCAGGCTCTCGCCGTCCTTGCCGGTCTTGCGGCCGCCCTGGCCGTCCACGCCGTTGCCGGCCACATACTTGCGCTTGTAGCGGAAGTCCATCAGGGTGGACATATTGTCGTCCACCTTCAGGATGATCGAGCCGCCGTTTCCGCCGTCGCCGCCGTCGGGGCCGCCCGCCGCGATATATTTCTCCCGGTGGAAGGCCACCGCGCCGTTGCCGCCGTTGCCGGCCCGCACGGTGATCCGTGCCTTATCAATAAATCCGTTGGCCATGGTGTTACCTCGCTCTATCTGAAAACTTGCCTATTACTCCAATTAAACGTGTATATTATACCCGAAACGAAATAATGCGTCAACAAAAAACCTCCCGCCATCGGCGGGAGGTTTTTCATATACCAATTACTCCGCGGGATAGACAGAGACCTGCTTGCGGTCCTTGCCCAGACGCTCGAAGCGGACAACGCCGTCCGCCTTGGCGAACAGGGTGTCGTCGGTACCCTTGCCCACGTTGGTGCCGGGGTGGATGTGGGTGCCGCGCTGACGCACCAGAATGTTGCCAGCCAGCACGAACTGCCCGTCAGCGCGCTTGGGGCCAAGGCGCTTGGACTCGGAATCACGGCCGTTCTTGGTGGAGCCCATACCTTTTTTGTGGGCAAAGAACTGCAGAGAAATGTTCAGCATTTTCAAGTACCATCCTTTCTGTAAGATGATCGAGGAAGAAGGCTCACGCCTCCATAACTTCGATGTTGTCGGGATACTCATCGTGGAGCTGCGCCAGATATACCATCAGCCCCGTCAGCAAATTCTGACAGGTGCTCTCGGCGTCGGACGCCAGCCCGCCGGGCAGCCGCAGCGTGATGCCGGCCTCCCGTTCGTTGACCTTGACGGCGGCACACAGCCCCATCACGTCGTTCACGGTGGCCTCTACCAGCCGCACAGCGCTGGTGATGGCGGCACAGACGATGTCCTCGCCCGCGTCGGCATAGCCGCTGTGTCCGCTGACCTCAAACCCGACGATACGCGTTTCCTCCGTGAGGAATGTAACAGTGGTCATGTCCCTTCTCAGAACGTGATCTTGCCGATCTCGACCTTGGTGTAGGGCTGACGATGACCCTGCCGTTTGCGGTAACCCTTCTTGGGGGTATACTTGAAGATACGGATCTTCTTGCCCTTGCCGTTCTTGACCACAGTGGCGTCCACCTTCGCGCCCTCCACCACGGGAGTGCCGAACTTGGTGTTCTCACCATCGACGATGGCCAGAACCTGATCGAACACCACGGCGTCGCCAGCATTGACGTCCAGCTTCTCGATGAACAGAGTGTCACCCTCGCTGACGTTGTACTGCTTACCGCCGGTAACGATAATAGCCTGCATAACCTTGTTGCACCTGCCTTTCCTAAATTACGGACTCGCTGTCGGGGGCGTCCGGACAAACCGGCGCTTGCTTACCCATTCAAAGCGGCTTATCAAGTATAACAGCGTCTTTCCCACTTGTCAACAGGGAAAGACGCTGTTTTTGCCCGTTTTCGCAAAAATTTCCCGCTTTACGCCGTGGGATAGGCCAGTTTCTCCTGGTTCCACCCGGAAATGATCTCTGTATAGAACGCGCAGCACGTCTTTGCCAGCTCCACGTCCAGATTACGGTAGTTGCCGCACTCCTTTGCGCTTTTTCCCGGCATTTCGCCCTCGAATACCGCCCCCCGGGCGAACACCCGCTGCACCAGTGCCACGGCCTGGGCCGGCGTCAGCTGCTTTCCGTCATACAGGAAATAAAATCCCGTCTGGCACCCCATGGGGCCGAAATACACCACCGCGTCCTTCTCCGGACTGTTCCGCAGCAGCGTGGCGATCACGTGCTCCACCGAGTGCATCTCCGCGTTGGTCAGCAGGTCGCCGGTGTTGGGCTTTTTGAACCGCAGGTCCAGCGTCACCACGTCTCCGTCCCGCCGACTGAGATACAGCCCCGGCACCAGCACGTCGTGATCCACCGTAAAGCTGGCGATACGCTCCATATTCAGCCCTCCAGTCCATCCAGAAACGCCATGGCGACCCTGTTCAGGTCCTTCATGGCCTCCGGGAAGTTAAAATAGAAATCGTGGTGCTCCAGCACGCAGTCCGACACGGACTTCAGCGCCATGAACGGTACCTCGTTCCGGTAGCACACCTGTGCCGCCGCGCCGCCCTCCATCTCAATGAGCAGGGGGTGGAACGTCTCCGCGATCCACCGTGCCCGGTCACACGCCGTGGCAAACCATTCGCCGGTGGCCACGCTGCCCACACGGTAGGCGTATCCGGCCCGGTCCATGGCGGCCTTCGCCTTCTCCAGGTCCGCGGTGGGGAAGTCCATCCGGTTCACCGTGGACACCAGCCCCACCGGATCGCCGATGCCCGACGTGTCCACATCGTGCTGCATGAACCGGTCTGCCAGCACCAGCGTGCCGATGGGCACGCTTTCAAAGCACCCCGCCACGCCCACATTGATGACCCGCCCGGGGTGGTACAGGTCGATAAACAGCTGGGTGGCCATGGCGGCGTTCACCTTGCCCACGCCGCCGCAGCAGGCCACCACGTTCTCCCGTATCCGGTAGAACGGTACGCCCGCGACGGTTTTTTCCGGCGCCGCGCCCTCCGGCAGCAAACTCTCGATCTCGCCCTTCATGGCGTACAGCAATCCAGTCAGCATAGCAATAGACCTCGCTTTTCCGTTTTCTCCATTGTAAATACCCAGCGGCCGGAATGTCAAGTTGCATTTCGCTGCGTTTCCCTGTAAAATGATAAAAAACGAAGGGAGCCCTGCCCATGATCGCCGGAATCATCTGCGAATTTGATCCTCTTCATAACGGTCACGCCCGTTTGCTGGCCCACGCCCGCGCCCTGGGCGCGGATACGGTGGTCTGTGCCATGAGCAGCAGCTTCACCCAGCGGGGCAGCTTTGCCGCCCTGTCCAAGCTTGCCCGGGCGGAGATGGCCGTCCGCTGCGGCGCCGATCTGGTGTTGGAGCTCCCGGCGCCCTGGGCCATGGCCCCGGCGGAGACCTTCGCCCGCGGCGGCGTGCGGCTGCTGACCCTTGCCGGGGCCGATACCCTCCTGTTCGGCAGCGAGTGCGGGGATCTGCCCGCCCTGCGGCGGCTGGCGGACTGTCTGGACAGCCCCGCCCTTGCCGATCGCCTTACCGCCGCGCCGGAGTCGGGCCTGACCTTCGCTGCCCGCCGTCAGGCTGCCGCCGCGTCCCTGCTGGACGGCGATACCGCCGCCCTCCTGCAAAGCCCCAACAACACACTGGCCGTGGAGTACCTCCGCGCTCTGCGCCATACCCGCAGCGCCATGACGCCCTGCACGCTCCGCCGCGAGGGTGCCGGCCATGACGGCGCTCCGGAGGGGGATACCGCCTCGGCCTCGTATCTGCGTGAATTGCTGCGGCAGGGCAGGGGAGAGGCGGCCTGCGCCTATATGCCCGCCCCGGCGGCGGATGTCCTCCGCCGTGAGCTGGCCGCCGGACGCATTGCCGACGGCACGATCTGTGAGCGTGCCGTGCTGGCCCGCCTCCGCACCATGACCGAGGCGGATTGGCGTCCCTACGACCCGGGAAACGAGGGCCTGTATCACCGGCTGTATCAGGCGTCCCGCGGCGCCTGCACCGTGGCGGCGCTGCTCGCTGCCGCCAAAACCAAGCGCTATCCACTTGCCCGCCTGCGGCGGATGGTCCTCAGCGCCTATCTGCAATTACCGCCGGCGCCGGAGCGTGTGCCCTACCTCCGCGTGCTGGCGGCCAATGCCGCGGGCCGCGCACATCTGCGCCGCCTGCGGGACGCAGGCGCGCCGGTGCTGACCAAACCCGCCGATGTTCCGGCCCTTGGCCCGGCGGCAGAGGATCTGTTCGCTCTGGAGTCCCGCTGTACCGACCTGTATGTGCTGGCCCGCCCGGATCTGTCCCAGGCCGCCCCCGGCCAGGACTACCGCACCACGCCGGTGATGGTGTAAACAGACGCAGCCTCCGCCAAAGGCGGGGGCTGCGTCTGTACTCACTGTTCCTCTACCACATAGCCCTTTCGCCGCAGGGAGCCGAAGATCTCCTGGATGTGGGCCTTGTCCCGGGTCTCCAGCGACAAATTCACCACGCAGGAGCCAATGGCCGCCTTGGTGTTGCGGCGCTCGTGATTCACGTCCAGCACGTTGGCACCCAGGGAGGATATGACCTCCAGGAACGACGCCAGCGCGTGGGGCTGGTCCGGCAGCACCGTGGAGAAGCTTACCGTCCGCCCCTCCTTGGCAAGGCCCCGGGTCAGGATGCGCTCCAGCATGGTCACGTCCACATTGCCGCCCGACAGCAGGGCACACACCGTCTTGCCCTCGGTGTTCACCTTGTGGTACATGGCGGCGGCAATGCCCACAGCGCCTGCGCCCTCGGCCACCAGCTTCTGCTTTTCCAGCACCGTCAGGATGGCGCTGGCGATCTCACCCTCGCTGACCGTCACCACCTCGTCCACGTACTCCCGGCACATATCGAACGTCAGGTCGCCGGGGGTCTTGACCTTGATGCCATCGGCCACGGTGTCCACGCTGCTGAGGGTGATGATCTTCCCCTCCTTCAGGGACTCTGCCATGCTGGGCGCGCCGGCGGCCTGTACGCCGATAATGCGGCACTGGGGCTTCAGGTTCTTCACCGCGTAGGCCAGTCCCGCGATCAGTCCGCCGCCGCCGATGGGCACGAAGATCATATCCACGTCCGGCAGCTGCTCCAGTATCTCCAGGCCGATGGTGCCCTGTCCGGCCATGATGCTGTAATCGTTGAAGGGGTGGATGAACGTCAGCCCCTGCTCGTCCCGCAGGCGCACCGCCTCGGCATAGGC
>DJPP01000121.1:12363-16436 GCA_002438575.1 Oscillospiraceae bacterium UBA6409
TCGTCGTACACGCCGGGCACCAGTACCACATTGGCGCCGTAGCTGCGGGTGGCCTCGATCTTGGAGATGGGCGCACCCTCCGGGATGCAGATGGTGGCCTTGATGCCCATGTCGCGGGCGGCGAAGGCCACGCCCTGGGCGTGGTTGCCGGCGGAGCAGGCGATGACGCCCCGCGCCTTCTCCTCGTCGGAGAGGGTGGCGATCTTGTAATACGCGCCCCGCAGCTTGAACGCGCCGGTCTTTTGCAGGCAGTCCGCCTTCAGATAGAACGCGCACCCCGGCACCAGCCCCTTGGTGGGGATCACCGGCGTCCGGTTGATGACGGGCTTCAGCACCCGCTGTGCGTCGTGCAGCATGGCCATGGAGATCATAAAACGCGCCTCCTCATCTAAATATAGGTAAATTTTATCACACCGGTTTGTCCTGTGCAAGGCATATGACAAACAAAATTTTCAAATTTGTGCACCGAGGGCGGACACGCGGGCCTTCCCGGCGCACACCGCCCCAAAAGTACCAAAATCGCAAAAATATCTTGACTTTTGCCGTGCTTCCGGTATAATAATATGGCTTGCGTCTGCAAGCATATCCTTGCTCTCATCCGAGAATGAGGGCCATTTGTCCAAAAGGAGGTGCAAAAGTATGGCTAAGATTTCCGCCAACTACGAGGTCGTCTACATCATCGACCCTGCACAGGGTGAGGAGGCTGTTGCCGCCACCGTGGCAAAGTTCCAGTCCCTGGCAGAGCAGAACGCGACCGACGTGGTAGTCGATGAGTGGGGCAAGCGTCGTCTGGCTTACGCGATCGACTACAAGACCGAGGGCTACTATGTGCTGATGAGCTTCACCAGCGGCCCGGAATTCCCCAAGGAGCTGGATCGTATCCTGGGCATTACCGAGGGTATCATGCGTTCCATGATCGTCTGCAAGGGCGAGTAAGGGAGTACAGCAATGCTGAACAAGATCTTTATCATGGGTCGCCTGACCCGTGACCCGGAGCTGCGCCGCACGCAGTCCGGTACCCCCGTCACCAGCTTCTCTCTGGCTGTGGACCGTGATTACAAGACACAGTCCGGCGAGAAGGAGACGGACTTCATCGATGTGGTCGCCTGGCGCGCCACCGCGGAGTTCGTGGCCAAGTACTTTACCAAGGGCCGCATGGCCGTGGTAGAGGGCCGGCTCCAGATCCGCGCCTGGCAGGACAAGGAGGGCAACAACCGCCGCAGCGCCGAGGTCGTGGCCGACAATGTCTACTTCGGCGACTCCCGCCGCGACAGCGACAGCGGTAACGGCGGCAATTACGCCAACAACAGCTACGGCGGCAATAACGGCGGCTACTCCGCCCCTGCCGGCGGCTACGCTGCGCCCGTGGGCGGCTCCGGCTTTGCCGAGATCGATGAAGAGGACGGCGACCTGCCGTTTTGATGTGCAAGGCACATGACATTTTATAAAGGAGGAAACTTCCATGGCTATGGAACGCGAAAATAGACCCGTTCGCGGTGCCGGCAAGCGCCGCAAGAAGGTTTGCCAGTTCTGCGTGGACAAGTGCGAGTGCATCGATTACAAGGACGCCGCTAAGCTGCGCCGCTTCATCTCCGAGCGCTCCAAGATCCTGCCCCGCCGTACCACCGGCACCTGCGCTATGCATCAGCGCCAGCTCACCGAGGCCATCAAGCGCGCTCGTCAGATCGCCCTGCTGCCCTTCGTGACCGAGTAAGTGAACCGTAAAAAACAGGACCGGCTTTGCCGGTCCTGTTTTTTTATGCTGCTTCTCCGTGGGATTTCTGGTAAAATAGTGTATCATACCACAGAACCGACAGGGAAGGAGGGACGCCCATGGATGACAAAGCGCTGATGACCCGTGTCGCCGCCGGCGACGAAGCGGCACTGCAGGCGCTGCTGCGCCGCTTTACGCCGCTGCTGCGCTATATCCTCCGCCCGATCCTTCCGGATGCGCGTGACCGCGAGGAGTGCCTGGCCGATATCTCCCTGCGTATCTGGCAGAGCGCGGGTACCTTTGACGGGGAGAAGGGCAGTCTGAACGGCTGGCTGACCGCCCTGGCCCGCAACGCCGCCCTGAACCGCGCCCGCGCCCGCCGCGGCCCGGAGGAGCCGCTGGAGGACACCGTTCCCCACGGTGACGGCAGTGCCGAGGATCAGCTGCTCCGCCGCGAGCGTCAGGCAAAGCTCCGTGCGGTCATTGCCGCCCTGCCGATCCACGAGCGTGATCTTTTCTACCGCAAATACTACTACTGCCAGTCCACCGCCCAGATGGCCGCCGAGCTGAGCCTGACGGAACGGGCCGTGGAGGGCCGCCTGTATCGCCTGCGGCAGACCCTGCGCCAACAGCTGGGAGGTGATCTCTATGATTGACGAACGCCGCTTTGACGATCTGCTCCGTGAGGATGCCGCCGCCCTGCCGCCGCCCGCCGCCGGCGAGATCAATCCCTGGAGCATGGCCATGACCCGGGTGCTCTGGGGCCTGGGCCTGATCACCATTACCCTGAATTTCCTGTATCTGGATGTGCTCCTGCCCGCCGTCGGCGGCCTGCTGCTGGTGCTGGGTTTCCGCACGCTGCGGCGCGAAAACGCGTCCCTCCGCTGGTGCTATATCCTCTCTCTGGCCTCTCTGGCCGTCCGCGGCGTGTGTATCGTCCTCGCCGCCCTGCCTGTGGAGACGGGGCTTGCCCCGGCCTATGTCAATATCGCCCTGCTGCAGGTGCTGTATGTCTGCCTGTGGCGGGGTATGGTGGGTGTCTCCCGCGCCGCCGGAGAGGAGAAGCCCGCGGCCACCGCCGCCGGTGCTATGGCGGTGTTCTACGCCGTCCTTACGGTCCTGGCCTTCATCGGCGTGGAGGGCTGGCTGCTGGTCCTGCCGATGCTGGCGCTTTATATCCTCCTGCTCCGCAGTATGGTCAAGCTCTCCCGTTCCCTGGCCGACACCGGCTACGCCATCACCGCTGCCCCTGTCCGCCTTCCGGATGCCGCGGTGCTGTGGGGCGGCCTGGGTGTGTTGCTGGCGGCGGTGCTGCTGGCCATGTTCCTGGGCCAGCACTACCCCATGACCTGGACCGCCCGCGATGACGCGCCCCAGGACGAGACGATCCGCCAGCAGCTGCTGGCAAAGGGCTTCCCGTCCTACGTCCTCGATGACCTGACCGCCGACGAGGTCTCCCGTATGGCCGGTGCCGTAAGGGTCTACCGTCAGGTGGACCGCCTGTACAGCGATACGGACTACCGCACCATCACCACCGCCCACTATATGAGCGACCCGGACCGCCCGCTGGTCTTTGACCGCACCATCACCGACGTGGACGGGAACGGAGAGCGCCATTATACCTACGTCTACCGTGTCTATGATACGCTGGAGCAGACCATGACCCATGTGGCCGTGGAGCTGCCGGAGCAGGACGGCGTCCGCCGCTATATCTATATCCACCACCTGACCTACGACACCCAGCCGTCGCCCCGGCTTACCGAGGCACTGGAGCTGTGGCCCGCCTGGCAGATGGAGAACGGCTGGACGCCCGGCGGCGCCGTCAGCGGCCGCCTTCTCTGCGAGAGAAGCGGCGGTGAACAGACCGCCCCCTTCTACTCCCTCACCGGCGGCAGTCAGCAGGTCACCGATATCTTCGGCACCCGCTGGGAGCAGCGGATCACCGCCCTCTGGACTCGCCCCGCCCACGCGGAGAAGGTCCGGGCCTATGTCCTCTACGACGCCCTGCGGCTGGAGGACAGCTGGGTGATAGAGAGCTGGACCAACTATGCCCGCCAGACCGCGCCGGTCTACCCCTACCGCGACGCCATCACCCTCTGGCGCAGCTACGGCAGTGATGCCTACGATCTCCGCCAGAACGCCCTTCAGGTATTCGACGATTGAAAACAGCGCAGCCCCCGGCGAAAGCCGGGGGCTGCGCTGTTTTCACCTTTATTCCGTCAAGTGCTTTCGAAGCACCCGGTCCGGATGATCCTCACAGTGCGGGCACATCGTCCTCCTGCTGCACCCAGTCCTGCACGTCCACGACCTCAAATTCCGTCTCCGTCTTCCGTATGACCACCTTGCTGATACCCGCATT
>DJPP01000051.1:0-2359 GCA_002438575.1 Oscillospiraceae bacterium UBA6409
CGCCTGCGGCGCGGACACCTCATCCGGCACGGCTTCGCCATGCCACCTTCCCCTCAAGGGGAAGGCTAACGGGGGTGCGTCACAGGCGCTCGTAGGCGCGGCGGGGGGTGCCGTCGGCGACGTGGATGGTGCCGGTGTACGCGAAGCCGGCGCGCTCCAGGCAGCGGCGCATGGGGTGGTTATCCTCGTGGGTGTCCGCCCGCAGATGGGGACACCGCGTCCACGCCCAGGCCACGGCCTCGGCCAGCACGCCGGTATGGGTACCGTCGCTGCCCAGCCGGTGCAGCGTGCCGTAGGGCGTCGCGTCGTCCAGCCACGCGCCGTCGATGACCTGATAGGTGGGGTCGTCGCCGATGATGAAGGCGAACACGGCGTACACGCCGCCCGCGTCCTCCATGACGAACAGCCGGCCGGTGGCCACGTCCGACCGGAGCAGGGCCTCGGAGGGGTAGCCGTTGACCCACTGGACGGCGTTGCCGCTGCGGCGCATGAACTGCCGGGCGCTGTCGTAGATCGTCAGGGCGCGGGGAATGTCGAAGCTTGTCGCAGGTCGGATCATATCAGTTTTTCAGGCTTTGCAGCGGCGCGGGGATGCGCCCGCCCCGGGCGATGAAATCGGCGGAGGACGCCTCGTGTACCGGCATGACCGGCGCGGAGCCCAGCAGGCCGCCCATCTCCACGGTGTCGCCCACGTCCGCGCCCTCCACGGGGATGATGCGGACGGCGGTGGTCTTGCTGTTGACCATGCCCACGGCGGCCTCGTCGGCGATGATGGCGGAGATCGTCTCCGCCGTGGTGCTGCCGGGGACGGCGATCATGTCCAGGCCCACGGAGCACACGCAGGTCATGGCCTCCAGCTTGTCGATGGTCAGGGTGCCGTCCAGGGCCGCGGCGATCATGCCCTCGTCCTCGGAGACGGGGATAAAGGCGCCGGACAGGCCGCCCACATGGCCGCTGGCCATGACGCCGCCCTTCTTCACGGCGTCGTTCAGCAGGGCCAGGGCGGCGGTGGTGCCGTGGGTGCCGCAGACGGACAGGCCCATCTCCTCCAGGATGCGGGCCACACTGTCGCCCACCGCCGGGGTGGGGGCCAGGGACAGGTCTACGATGCCGAAGGGCACACCCAAGCGGGCGCTGGTCTCGGCGGCCACCATCTGGCCCATGCGGGTGATCTGGAAGGCGGTCTTTTTGATGGTCTCGGCCACCACGTCGAAGGGCTGGCCCTTGCAGCCCTGCAGGGCGTGGTAGACCACGCCGGGGCCGGACACGCCCACGTTGATGACGGTGTCGGCCTCGCCCACGCCGTGGAAGGCGCCGGCCATGAAGGGGTTGTCCTCCACGGCGTTGCAGAACACCACCAGCTTGGCGCAGCCCAGGCCGTCGCGGTCGCGGGTCAGGTGGGCGGTCTCCTTGATGACGCGGCCCATCTGGGCCACGGCGTCCATGTTGATGCCGGCCTTGGTGCTGCCCACGTTGACGCTGGAGCAGACCAGCTCCGTGCGGGCCAGCGCCTCGGGAATGGAGGCGATGAGCCGCCGGTCGCCGGTGGTAAAGCCCTTTTGCACCAGGGCGGAGTAGCCGCCGATGAAGTTGACGCCGCAGGTCTTGGCGGCGCGGTCCAGCGTCAGGGCCAGGGGGACGAAGTCCTCGCTTTTGCAGGCCGCGCCGGCGATGGCGATGGGCGTGACGGAGATGCGCTTGTTGACGATGGGGATGCCGAACTCGCTCTCGATATCGCAGCCGGTCCGGACCAGCTTTTCGGCGCGGGAGCAGATCTTGTCGTAGATCTTGTCACAGCAGCGGCGCATATCCTCATCGGCGCAGTCCAGCAGGGAGATGCCCATGGTGATGGTGCGGATGTCCAGATGCTGCTTGTCCACCATGGCGATGGTGTCAAAGATGTTTTGCAGACTCAGCATATTTCCCACCTCTTACAGCTTGTGCATGGCGTCGAAGATGTCCTCCCGCTGGATGCGGATGGACAGGCCGCGGCTCTCGCCGTAGGCCTTCAGGTCGGCGCGCAGGGCATCGAAGGGCGCCTGACACTCGGTCAGGTCCACCACCATCATCATGGTGAAGTAGCCCTCCATGATGGTCTGGCTGATATCCAGGACGTTGATGCGGCTGGCCGCCAGGGTGTTGCACACACCGGCGATGATGCCCACCTGGTCCTTGCCCACAACGGTAACGATCGCTTTCATAACTATATACTCCTTTCGGATGGGATTTTGTTTTGGCGCGGGAGGCTCTCCGCAGCAGGGCGCAGGAGGCGCGGTTTTCACTCCAGTTCGTCTAATGTCAGCGAATAGCTGGGCAGGAAATGCTCGCGGAAATAGTCCAGCTCCGGCAGGGCCATGGC
>DJPP01000051.1:2439-3663 GCA_002438575.1 Oscillospiraceae bacterium UBA6409
AGCTCCTCGATGCACTTGATGTGGGCGGAGAGCTTATCCGCCGCCTTGACCAGCTGCTCGATCTTCGGGTCGGCGGGACGGAGGGCATCCTCGTAGGCGGGACGCAGGTCCTCCGGCAGCATGGAGAGGAGCTTGTCCTCCGCCACCTGCTCCACGGCCTTGTAGGCCTCGCGGATACCGGGATTGTAATACTTGATGGGGGTGGGCATATCGCCGGTGAGGATCTCGCCGGCGTCGTGGTACAGCGCCGCCACGGCCACGGCGCCGACGTCCACCTGGCCGTCGAAGCGCTCATTCCGCAGCACCGCCAGCGCGTGGGCCAGCACCGCCGTCTGGTGGCTGTGCTCCTGGATATTCTCCGTGTAGCTGTTCCGCATGAGCGACCAACGCTGGATGAAGCGCATACGGTTAATATAGGCGAAAAAGTGGTTCATATTATGTCAACTCCCCTATCAGTGTATCGCCGTCTATGCCGACTATTTTTGTATCGATAACTTTGTTATGTAAATTTTCGGCGCGGACGCGCACCTCACAGTAGTTGGGGGCGTGGCCGGTGTAGAGGCCGTCCTTCTCCTGCTCGTAGAGCACCGGATAGGTCTGCCCCACGCAGCCCTCCAGATAGGCGCGGTGCATGGTCCGGGCCAGGGCCACGGCGCGGCGGGTCCGTTCCTCCTTTACCGCGGCGCTGAACTGCACCAGCTCCGCCGCCTTGGTGCCGGGCCGGACGGAGTAGGGGAAAATGTGCATATCCGCGAAGGCGCACGTTTCGATGAAGGCCATGGTCTGCTCGAATTCCCGGTTCGTCTCGTCGGGGAAGCCGCAGATCAGGTCTGTGGTGACGGCGGGCCGGTCGAAATACTGCCGCAGCAGCGTGACGGACTCGTAAAACCGCGCCGTGTCGTACTTCCGGTTCATGCGGCGCAGCGTCTCGTCACAGCCGGACTGCAGGGACAGGTGGAAGTGTGGGCACAGGTTGGGCAGCTTCGACGCCCGGCGGCAGAAGTCCTCGGTGATGGTACGGGGCTCCAGGCTCCCCAGCCGCAGGCGCATATCCCCCGCGGCGGCGGACACCGCCTCCAGCAGGTCGATGAGGCTCTGGCCGTTTTTCAGATCATGGCCCCAGGAGGATATCTCGATGCCGGTGAGCACCAGCTCACGGTAGCCCTCGCGCCGCAGCTGCTCCGTCTGGGCCACGGCCGTCTCCAGCGGCAGGGAGCGCACCGG
>DJPP01000101.1 GCA_002438575.1 Oscillospiraceae bacterium UBA6409
GTTCTTTGGCTACTTTCTTTCGACATGGAAAGAAAGTAGCTTGCGCCCGCAGGCGCAACCCCTGCCCGCCGCCGGAGGCCGCCTCCCCGCCAGGGGAAAACCGCCTCACCGCCGGGGCGGCGAACCCCCACCCATCCTATAAAAAGGAGACCCACCCATGCTCCGTATCGACCAACTGCGCCTGCACCCCGGCCAGCAGGAGACGCTCCTGTGCGCCCGGTGCGCCAAGCTGCTCCGCGTGGACCCGGCGGACATCATCACCTGCACCGTTCTGCGAAAGGCCATCGATGCCCGCGAGGACCTGACCCTTGTCTACACGGTGTCCGTCTCCGTAAAGGATGAGTCCCGGGTCCTGCGCCGCTGCCGCGATAAGCGCGTATCTGTTTATAAACAAGAAGTGTACTTCCTGCCGCCGCCGGTGACGGCCCCGGCAGTCCGCCCCATCGTGGTGGGCGCGGGACCGGCGGGCCTGTTCGCCGCCCTGGTGCTGGCCCGCTGCGGCGCACGCCCTATTCTATTGGAGCGCGGCCGGCCGGTAGAACACCGTCAGGCGGACGTTGAGCGCTTCTGGTCCGGCGGCCCGCTGGACCCGGACAGCAACGTCCAGTTCGGCGAGGGCGGCGCCGGCGCCTTCTCCGACGGCAAGCTGAACACCGGCACGAAGGACCTGCGCCACCGCTTCATTCTGGAGACGCTGGTCCGCTGCGGCGCGCCGGATACCATATTGACTGATGCGAAGCCCCACGTGGGCACCGACAAGCTCCACATCGCCCTACAGGCCCTGCGGCAGGAGCTGGAGGCGTCCGGGGCGGACATACGCTTCAACACCCGGCTGGAGCATATACGGATACAGGACGGCGCGGTCAGCGCCGTCACCGTCCGCCAGAACGGGCAGACCTATGACCTGCCCGCCCGCCATGTGGTCCTGGCGCTGGGCCACAGTGCCCGTGACACCTTTGAAATGCTGTATCAGGCGGGGCTTGCCATGGCGCCCAAGCCCTTCGCCATGGGTGTCCGTATCGAGCACCGCCAGTCGGCCATCGATGCCGCCCAGTACCGTTCTCTGGCGGGCCATCCGGCCCTGCCCCCCAGCACTTACAAGCTGTCCTGTCACCTGCCCAACGGCCGCAGCGCCTTCAGCTTCTGCGTCTGCCCCGGCGGCCAGGTGGTGGCCGCCGCCTCCGAGCCGGGGCGCACCGTCACCAACGGCATGAGCGTCTATGCCCGTGACGGGGAGAACATCAACGGCGCGCTGCTGGTGAATGTCACGCCGGCGGACTTCCCCTCGGACCATCCCCTGGCGGGCATCGCCCTCCAGCGGCAGATGGAGGCGGCGGCCTACGCCCTCACCGGCGGCTTTGCCGCCCCCTGCCAGCGGGTGGCGGATTTCCTGGCGGGCCGTCCCTCCGCCGGACCGGGGGCCGTGCGCCCCAGCTACCGCCCCGGCGTGGTCTATACCGACCTGCGCCGCTGCCTGCCGGACTTTATCGGCGAGACGCTGGCCCTGGCCCTGCCGGTCCTGGGCCGTCAGCTCCGGGGCTACGATGACCCGGACGCCCTGCTCACCGGCGTGGAGACGCGCTCGTCCTCCCCGGTGCGCCTGGTGCGTGACGCACACTATGAAGCCAATATACGCGGCATATTCCCCTGCGGCGAGGGGGCCGGCTATGCCGGCGGCATCCTCTCCGCCGCCGCCGACGGGATGCGCTGCGCGGAAAAACTCCTGGAGGTATATACGACATGAGAAAGATCGCCATCTATGACAGCTTCACCGAGCCCAGGCACCGCCGGCTCATCGACGAGACAGCGGCCCGCGCCGGCTTCACCGTGGACTACTACGCGGCCCCCGCCGCCGTCCCCGCGGACAAGCGGGGGGACTACGAGGTCATCTACGGTATGCCCAAGCCCGGTGAATTAAAGGACTTCGTGAACCTCAAGTGGTTCTGCGGCAGCTTCGCCGGCGTGGACGCCTATCTTGACGACAGCCTGTACCCCTCTCCCGAGGTCATGCTGTCCAACTCCTCCGGCGCCTACGGCGTCACCATCGCCGAGCATATGCTCATGGTCACGCTGATGCTCCTGCGCCACGCCCCGGTCTACTGCGCCGACCAGGCCGCCGGCCGCTGGGGCCGGGTGCTCCCCATGCGTTCCATTATGGGCAGCACCATCACCATCGTCGGCACCGGCGACATCGGCACCGAGTTTGCCCGCCGCGCCAAGGCCCTGGGTGCCGCCGATGTCCGCGGTGTCCGCCGCACCAAAAAGGCCGCCGACCCCGCCTTTGACGAGATCCATACCAACGACGAGCTGGACGCCCTCCTGCCGGATACGGATATCCTGCTCCTGGCCCTGCCCGCCACCGGTGAGACGAAGGGGTTTCTCTCCGCGGCGCGCCTCGCCCTGCTGCCGAAGACCGCCTATGTGGTCAACGTGGGCCGCGGCAGCGCCATCGACCAGGCCGCCCTTCTGGACGCACTGAACCACGACCGTCTCGCCGGCGCGGCTCTGGATGTGTTTGAGCAGGAGCCCATCCCCGCCGGCGACCCGGCCTGGACGGCGAAGAACCTGCTCATCACCCCCCACATCTCCGGTCAGATGAGCCTGGGCTACACCCGCGATCGGAACGTGCAGCTTTTCTGTGAGGACCTGGAGCGCTACGGTCATGGTGAGAAGCCCCTGCGTCTGGTGGACCGCCGGATCGGCTATTGAGCAGTCTCCTGTGTGCGCCCCCGTGTAGGGGGCGCACATGAAGACGACCGTCCGGGCCTCCGTTTTCACTCCCGAAAAGGGGGGGATGGAGGGAGGAGAAAGAGAACCTGTCCCCAACAGCGCATACAGGGTGCATGAAAAGTGCGTGAGCAGCACATACAGAGTATAAATAGGGTATAGAAAAGGTACAGACATTGTATCGTATACTGCCAAAGAAATTTACCGTATCGGGAGGTGAAAACCATGGGGGAGCGCATCATACTGCACTGTGATCTGAACAGCTTTTACGCCTCTGTGGAGCTGCTGGACAAGCCCGCCCTGTGGGAGGTCCCGGTGGCCGTCTGCGGCGACCCAAGGACCCGCCACGGCATCATTCTGGCCAAAAACGAACCCGCCAAAAAGTACGGAATACAAACGGCTGAGACGGTCTGGCAGGCCAAAAAGAAGTGCCCCGGCCTCGTGCTTCTGCCGCCCCATCACGACCTGTATAAAATGTGGTCCGTCCGCGTCAACGACATCTATGAGCGCTTCACCGACCTGATCGAGCCCTTCGGCATCGACGAGAG
>DJPP01000058.1 GCA_002438575.1 Oscillospiraceae bacterium UBA6409
CTGCTGGATGAGACGGACGCGGCCAAGACGCGGCTGGGCCTGCACGGCAGCCCCTCCTTCGCCGGCGTGAAGGATGTGTCCCAGGCGCTGGACCGGGCGGACCACGGCGGCGTGCTGAATACCCGGGAGCTGCTGGATGTGGCGGGCGTGCTGACCGCCGCGCGGCGGGTCAGCGACTATGACGCGGAGCGTCAGGGAGAGGCCACGGCCATCGACCGGCTGTTCTCCGCCCTGCACGTGAACCGCTACCTGGAGGATAAGATACGCGGCGCCATACTGGACGAGGAGACGATCGCCGACACCGCCAGCCCGGAGCTGGCGGACATACGGCGGAATATGCGCGCGGCGGCCAGCAAGGGGCGGCAGATCCTGCAGCGGATCATCTCGTCGCCCTCCTATGCCAAGGTATTGCAGGAGGCGCTGATCACCCAGCGGGACGGGCGGTTCGTGGTGCCGGTAAAGGCGGAGTGCAAGGGCAGTCTGCCGGGTCTGGTGCACGATATCTCCTCCTCCGGGGCCACGCTGTTCGTGGAGCCCATGGGCGTGGTGCAGGCCAATAACGAATTGAAGGAGTTGCAGGCCCGTGAGGAGAAGGAGATCGACCGGGTGCTGCGGATCCTGTCCGGCGAGTGCGCGGCGCAGCGGGAGAATATCCTGTATGACTACGACCTGCTGGTGCAGCTGGATACCATTTTCGCCCGGGCGCAGCTGAGCTACGCCATGGACGCGGGGCGTCCGCTGGTGCGGAGGCGGGGCGGCATCGACCTGAAGCGGGCGCGGCATCCTCTGCTGGACCCGGCCAAGGCGGTGCCGGTGACGGTGGCGCTGGGCGGGGCGTATGACACACTGGTCATCACCGGCCCCAACACCGGCGGCAAGACCGTCACGCTGAAAACGCTGGGGCTGCTGTGCCTGATGGCCCAGTGCGGCCTGCACATCCCCGCCGGCGACCAGAGCGCCGTGCAGGTGTTCGACCGGGTGCTGGCGGACGTGGGCGACGAGCAGAGCATCGAGCAGAGCCTGTCCACGTTTTCGGCGCACATGGCCAATACGGTGGAGATACTGAAGCTGGCGGATGAGAGGAGCCTGATCCTGTTCGACGAGCTGGGGGCGGGCACCGACCCGGTGGAGGGTGCGGCGCTGGCCATCGCCATCATTCAGGATGTGCGGCGCAAGGGCGCGCTGACTGCCGCCACCACCCACTACGCAGAATTGAAGACCTTTGCCATGACCACGGCGGGGGTGGAGAACGCCAGCTGTGAGTTCGACGTGCAGACGCTGCGGCCCACCTACCGGCTGCTCATCGGCATACCGGGCAAGTCCAACGCCTTCGCCATCTCCCGGCGGCTGGGACTGGACGAGAGCGTCATCGAGGACGCTAAGGCCCAGATGGACAGCGAATCCGTGCGTTTCGAGGACGTGCTGACCCAGCTGGAGGAGAAGCGCCAGCGGCTGGAGAAGGCCCAGGGCGAGGCGGACCGGCTGTGGCGGCAGCGGGAGGAGGACGCGCGGAAGGCGCGGACCTTCCGTGAGCAGATGGAGAAGGCCAAGGACAACGCCCGGACCAAGGGCGAGGCCGAGGCGCGGCGCATCGTGCAGCAGGCTCAGCGGCAGGCGGACCAGGTGTTCGCCGAGCTGGACGAGCTGCGGAAACAGCAGCAGCGGTCGGACTATCAGGCCGTGAATGACCGCAAGAGCGATATACGCCGCCGCCTGAACGAGGCGGAGACGGCGCTGCACCAACGGGACGAGGACACAGAGCCGGTGCCCGCGCCCGGCCGTCCCATCGCCGTGGGCGATACGGTGGAGCTGGCCGGCGTGCGGACCGGCGCGGCGGTGCTGGCGGTCAATGGCGACGGCACGCTGCTTCTGCAGGCGGGCAAGATGAAGATGACCGTCAAGGCCGCGCAGGTGCGGCTGCTGGAAACGGCGGAGGAGATCGAGAAGAAGAAAAAGCAGTCCGCCGCCGCGCAGCAGCGCAGCGGACCGGCGGTGTCCATCAACACCGGGGCGCGGGCGTCCGCCGAGCTGGACATCCGGGGTCTGGAGACGCTGGAGGCCGAGAGCGTGGTGGAGAACTACCTGGACGCGGCCTCCCGGTCCAAGCTGGGCACCGTGACCATCATCCACGGCAAGGGCACCGGCGCGCTGCGCGCCGCCGTGCATCAGCTGCTGAAGAAAAATAAGCAGGTCAAGTCCTTCCGCCTGGGCCGGTACGGCGAGGGCGAGGCCGGCGTGACCGTGGTAGAGCTGAAATGAACCGCACCCTCCTGCCGACGCAGGAGGGTGCCGCTTTTTCGGCGGGAGATAAAAAGGGACCGGCTCAGCCGGTCCCTTTATGTATCACAGCTGCTTGATGAAGCAGCGGCGGCGCTTATGCTGTTCGGTCTGAAAATCCTTCCACTGGGACTGGACCTTGTCGTTCAGCTCCAGCATGGGGCCGGTCTCCGCCTGCTTGATGCCCAGCCTGTGGCAGCCCTTCATGGTCTTGCTGAGGATAATGGCGTTGACGCCCTTTTTCTGGTAGTCCGGGTGGACGGCGATGAGCAGCAGGTCCACGGTGTCGTTCCTGCGGAAGGACTTGAGCACGTCGATCCAGCCGGTGGGCATGAGACGGCCCCGGTGCTTCTGCAGGGCGGAGGCCAGGCTGGGCGCACCCACGCCGAAGGCCACCATGCGGTCGTTCTCGTCCATGACGAAGCAGGTGGTGTTGGGGTTGATAAGGGGCGCGAACTTGGCGGAGTACTTTTTGATCTGCCGGTCGCTGAGCTCCACCGTGCCGTACAGCGGTGCGTAGGCCAGGTTGACCAGCTCGAAAAACGGCTTGAGCAGCGGCAGGTAGGACAGGCGGCTCTTGGCCTCGTGAATATGCAGGTGATGACGCTTGAGAACGAAGTCAGAGATCTTCTCCCAGCGCTGTATGGTGGCCTCGTCCTCCGGGACGGTGATAAGCTCCTCGATCCAGTCCACGTCCTTCACATAGCCCAGGGCGGCCATGTGGTCGATGTAGTAGGGATAGTTGTAGTAGGTGAAAAAGCAGCTGCGGCGGTCAAAGCCCTCCACCAGCATACCCTCGCGGTCCATGTCGGTGAAGCCCAGGGGACCGTGCACAGCGGTGCAGCCCAGCTCTCCGGCCCAGGCCTCCACTGTGCGGAACAGGGCGGAGGACACCTCCGGATCGTCGATGAAGTCCACCTGGGTGAAGCGCAGGCGGTTGGTGCCCCACTTGTCGTTGGCCTTGCGGGAGTGGATGGCGCCGATGCGGCCCACGATCTCCCCGTCGCGCATGGCCAGCCAGCAGCGGGCGTCGCAGTATTCAAAGGCGGGGTTCTTGCTGCGGTCCCAGTCGGAGAGATCATCGTCATAGGTGGCGGGAACGAACTGAGGCACGTCCTTATACAGCTCGTTGGGGTAGTCCACGAACCGGCGCAGCTGGGATTTGTCAGTAACTTCTATAATGGAGACCATTTGGTATACCTCCTGTATCATACAAACACACATATAGTGTACGACATTATTTCACAAAAAGCAAGGATAGTGACATTAAGAACACATTAACTTTACCCAAATATTACCCGCTGCAAAAAATCAGAAAAAACGTTTGACAAACCGGACAGGCAGGTGTACAATACGGTTGAGCACGAATAGAGTCACCCCCCTCTGTCCGTGCCACCCCCCTGTCGGGTATTCCCCCCTTTTACCCGACAACACACCACCACAGGGAGCGCTACGGCGCTCCTTGTGGCCGTCTTGGGGAGGGAGAAAGAGCAGCCGAAAGGCTGCTCTTTCTTCATTTCCGGGGGAATATCTGCCCCATGCCGTCGAGTAAACGGCTCGGAGACAGCGGAGAGCAGCGGCGCCGGAACATCGTTCCGGCGCCGCTGTTTATTGCCGGTATTTCAAGCGCGGAGAGGGCGCCCCGCTTCAGTTCAGCGTGCCGTCCTTTTGCCGGAACAGGGCTTGCACCCGGCGGCGGAGCACGGCGTGCTCCGGCCGGGTCAGCAGCGGGTCGCTGGCCAGCAGCTGCTGCGCGGCGTCCCGGGCCTCGGCCAGCAGCGGCATATCGCAGCTGAGATCGGCCGCCTTCAACGTGGGCAGGCCGTGCTGGCGGCTGCCGAAAAAGTCGCCGGGCCCCCGCAGCTTCAGGTCCTCCTCGGCGATGCGGAAGCCGTCGTTGGTCTGGGTCAGGGCCTTCAGCCGCCGCTTCGTGTCGTCGTTCTGCACGTCGCTGAGCAGAACGCAATAGCTCTTGGCCTGTCCCCGGCCCACCCGGCCCCGCAGCTGGTGCAGCTGGCTCAGACCGAAGCGGTCGGCGTTCTCCACCACCATCAGCGTGGCGTTGGGCACATCCACGCCCACCTCCACCACGGTGGTGGAGACCAAGATATCGCTCTCCCCAGCGGCGAAGGCGGCCATGATCTTTTCCTTCTCCTTTGGCTTCATACGGCCGTGGAGCACGGCTATCCGCAGCTCGGGGAAGGTATCCTCCTGCAGTGCCTTGGCGTAGGCCGTCACGGCCTTGCGCTCATCGGGCAGAGCGTCATCCTCGCCCACCAGCGGGCAGACGATGAACACCTGATGGCCCTCCTGTACCTGCTTGCGGATAAAGCCGTTGAGCCGCGCCCGGTATTTCTCGCCCAGGGCGAAGGTCTCCACTGTCTGCCGTCCCGGCGGCAGCTCGTCGATCACGGACACATCCAGATCGCCGTAAATGATGAGGGCCAGCGTCCGGGGGATCGGAGTGGCGGACAGCACCAGTGTATGGGGGGCGGTGCCCTTGTGGGACAGGGCGGAGCGCTGGTCCACGCCGAAGCGGTGCTGTTCGTCGGTGACGACCAGCCCCAGGCGCGCGTATTGCACGTCCGCCGTCAGCAGGGCGTGTGTGCCGATGCATAGGGCGATATCCCCGCTTTGCAGGCCGGCCAGAAGGGCGCGGCGCTCTTTGACGGGGGTGGAGCCGGTGAGCAGGGCGCATTGCAGGCCGAAGCGGGCGAACAGCGGGGCCAGATTTTCGTAATGCTGGCGTGCCAGTATCTCCGTGGGGGCCATCAGGGCCGACTGCCAGCCGCTTTGGGCGGCGAACCACACACAGGCGGCGGCCACCATGGTCTTGCCGCTGCCCACGTCTCCCTGGCACAGGCGGTTCATGGGCCGGCCGGAGGTCATATCGCCCACGGCGTCAGCGATAGCGCGCCGCTGGGCGGCGGTGAGGGCAAAGGGCAGGGCGGCATAGAAGGGCGCCATATCCGCCGCCTGACAGGGCAGGCCGGCCACCGTCTCCCGCCGCTGCCGCAGCAGGGACAGACCGCAGCTCAGCAGGAACAGCTCCTCGAACACCAGACGCCGCCGCGCGGTATCCAGCGCCTCCTCCGAGGCGGGGAAATGGATGTTCTCATAGGCGAACCCGGCATAGCACAGATGGTGCGCCTGCCGGATCTCGTCCGGCAGCACATCCTCCGGCAGGTCGCGGCACTGGTCCAGCCCCTGGCGCACGGCCTTGGCCACCATAGTCTGGGTCAGCCCCGCCGTCAGGGGATAAACGGGCATGATGCGGCCGGTGAGCAGCTGCTTCCCCTCCGTCTCCAGCAGGGGATTGACCATGCGGCGGCGCACACCGCCGCCCTCGACCTTGCCGTAGAAGATGTAGGTCTCTCCCGGATGCAGGGCGTTTTTGCGGTATTCCTGGTGGAAGAAGGATACATCCAGCACGCCGCCCTCGTCCACGGCCCGTACCTGCACCAGCGTCTGTCCGCCGCGGATACGGGCGGCGGTGGGAGGCTGGGCGATCATAGCCCTGCAGCAGGCGTATTCGCCCTCCGGCAGGTCCCGGATGGGGTAGAGCTGCGAACGGTCCTCCCAACGGCGGGGATAGTAGGCGATCAGGTCGCCCAGGGTGAAAACGCCCAGCTTTTCAAAAGCCTTGGCCCGGGTCTCGCCCACACCTTTGATATAGCGGATATCGGTATTCAGATCGGCCATGGGCGTTCACTCCTTCGCGGTTTTTCCCATTGTACCACAGCCGCGCGGCAAAGACAAACGAAAAACCGGGGCGGCAGTGCCGTCCCGGTTTTGTATCTCATTCGTGCTCGGCCAAATAGCGGGCCACGTACACACCGCTGGCGCTGGCGTGGGACAGGGAGTGGGTGACGCCGCTGCCGTCACCGATGACGAACAGGCCCTTGTGCGGCGTTTCCAGATTTTTATCCAGAGCCACCTCCATGTTGTAGAACTTCACCTCCACGCCGTAGAGCAGCGTGTCGTCGCTGGCGGTGCCGGGGGCGATCTTGTCCAGGGCGTAGAGCATTTCGATGATGCCGTCCAGGATACGCTTGGGCATCACCAGGCTCAAATCGCCGGGTGTGGCGGCCAGCGTGGGGGTCATGAAGCCCTTTTCGATGCGCTTGGGGGTGCTGCGCTGGCCGCGGATCAGGTCGCCGAACCGCTGGACCATCACGCCGCCGCCCAGCATATTGCTCAGGCGCGCGATGCTCTCGCCGTAGCCGTTGCTGTCCCGGAACGGCTCGGTGAAGTGCTTGGACACCAGCAGCGCAAAGTTGGTGTTCTCGGTGTGCATGGC
>DJPP01000109.1 GCA_002438575.1 Oscillospiraceae bacterium UBA6409
TCGTCCCGGTCGATGCCGATGAGCCGCCCGGTGGTCAGCCGCTTTACGATCTCCAGCGAGTGACCCGCCCGGCCCAGCGTACCGTCCACATAGACGCCGTCGGGCCTGATGGCCAGCGCGTCCAGGCACTCGTGCAGCAGCACCGGCACATGGCCGTAGTCCTTCTCCTGCGTCACGGTGCTCACAGGCCCATCTCCGCCATGGCGCTCTCCAGCTCGCCGGAGGCGAAGGCGTCGTTCTCCACGGCGGCCCAGCGCTCAGCGTCCCAGATCTCCGCCCGGTCAAAGCTGCCGATGACCACGACCTCCCTGGTCAGCCCCGCATACTCCCGCAGCTTGGCGGGGATGAGGATGCGTCCCTGGCCGTCCGGCTCGCAGTCCGCCGCGTAGGCGAACAGCGCCCGCAGCTTCTTCACCTCGTTGTAAGACAGGGCTTTCAGCTTGTCCATAAACGCCGCCCAGCTCTCGTCGGAGTACACCGACAGGCAGCGGTCCTGCCCCACGGTGATGTGGAACGTCCGGCCCAGCTCCTTCCGCAGCGCGGCGGGAATAAAGAGGCGCCCCTTGGCGTCGATCGTGTGTGCATACTGACCGGTCATGGGCCCGCCTCCTTCCGAAAAAAAATAGTCCCCGGTGGCAAACCGTGGGAACATCCCCCACAAATGTGGATATTACCCCCACAATTCACCACTAACGAGGTTAGTATACATAATCCCCGGCGGAATTGCAAGGGAAAATTATGTCTACCGCCGCGGCAAAAGCCGGATGATCCGGCGGTTTTCGGCCAAATTTTCCCACTTTTTGAAACGCTTGTTCGAGGGAAGAAAGCGCGAAAAATGGTCAGGCACAAAATCTTGTGCCTGACCGAAGTTGCCAACACAATATAAAGCTTTCTTGTGGAAATCGCAGAAAAATTTACGCAGATTTTATAGATTTTCCACAAAGTCCATAGCTGCCGCCGGGTACCGCGGCGGCAGCGGCGTTTCCCGCCGGCCGGGACCGGCCCCGCCCTCCGCCCAAAAAGACGGACCGCCGCAGGCTCTGCCTGCGGCGGTCAACGTATATGCTGTGTGGGGGAGGGGAGCGCTCAGCGCTGGCCCTCGCTCTTTTCGGCGGCGGACTCGTTCAGCTGCTGGCGCTGGGCCTGCATCTGCTCTTTGCTGGCGGCCCGGAACCGCGCCCGGGACTCCTGCACCTCGGTCAGCGCGGCCTGGATGGCCTCCTCGGTGCGGCGCAGCGCGTCCTCCGTATAGGTGTTGGCCACATGATACAGCTCCTTGCTGCGGTCCTCGGCCCGGCGGATGATCTCGCTGCTCTTCTGGCGCGCCAGCTGCAGCGTCTCGCTCTCGGATACGATGGTGCGGGCATCCAGCTCCGCCTGGCGCAGTACCTCCTGCGCCTCCTTCTTGGCCCCGGCCACATACTCGCTGCGGGCGGCGATCAGCTCCTGGGCCTTTTTCAGCTCCAGGGGCAGCTTGGCCCGGATCTCATCCAGCAGATCCAGCGCCTCGTCCCGGACGATGATACATTTGTCAGAGCTGAAGGCCACGCTTTTTGCCTCGTCGATCATGCCATAGAGCATATCCAACAGGCGCTGTACATCTTTCTCTTCCATAGTGCGGTCCGTTCCTTTCTTTTTGTCGGCGCCGGGAGGCTCAACCCCGCTGCCGCATCAATTCCTCGGCGACCGGCGCCGGTACATACTTTTCCAATGGCTGGTGGTAGCGGATCATCTCCCGCACCATAGTGGAGCTGAAGTGCTCATACGCCGCGCTGGCGGGCAGCAGCACCGTCTCCAGCCCGGGGCAGATACCGCCGTTGATGCGCGCCATCTGTGCCTCCAGCTCCCAGTCGGCGCAGTTCCGCACGCCCTTCACCAGGATGTGCGCGTCCTTGCTGCGTACAAAGTCCGCCAGCAGCCCGGACCAGTTCTCCACCTCCACGTTGGGGATATCCGCCACGGACTGGCGGATCAGCTCCAGCCGGCGCTCCGGCGTGAACATGGGCTGCTGCTTCTGGCAGTTGACCATCACGCACACGCACACCTTGTCGAAGCACCGAGCCGCCCGTCGGATAATATCCAGGTGCCCCAGTGTGATGGGGTCAAAGCTGCCGGGGTAAATGGCGATATTCATTCCGCATCCTCATTTCCGCCGCGATGATACACCGTCAGCTTGATCTTGCCGTATTTGTACTCCCGATACAGGGCGTAGGGCGCGGGCATCTCCGGCAGCACCGTGTCCGCCGCGCTCTCCGCTATGATTATACCATGTGCGCGGCAAATGTCAAACGCTGCGATATCCGTCAGCGCCTGCTGCAAGAGCCCGCTGGCGTAGGGCGGGTCCAGAAGCACGATGTCGAACTTCTCCCCGCTGCGCAGATACGGCAGCGCGTCGCCCTGCCGCACCCTGGCCCTGTCCGCCAGCTTACACAGCGTCAGGTTCTCCTGTATCAGCTTCACCGCGTCCGCCCGCCGGTCGATGAACACGCACTCCGCCGCCCCGCGGCTCAGGGCCTCGATGCCCAGCTGCCCGGTGCCGGCGAACAGATCCAGCACCCGCCGTCCCTCGATGTCGAACTGTATGATGGAGAACAGGCTCTCCTTCACCTTGCCGGTGGTGGGCCGTGTCTCCAGCCCCTCCAGCTCCTTCAATACCCTGCCTCTGGCAGTTCCCGTGATCACGCGCATAGTCCGTTACCCCCTGGGGTCAAAATGTTCAAAGATGACCAGGCTCCCGGCCGCCTCGGCCTTCTCCATGGTCTCCCGGTCCCGCACGGTCCAGCTGGCCTCCTGCACCTTGTAGAAGCCCCGGCACAGCCGCAGGGACAGATTGCCCCGGTCCTCAAACCGATAGGCGATGAAGTCCGGCCGCGTCCGCACGTTCAGCAGCAGGTTGGACAGGATCCACCGGATGCCGCCGGGCAGATGCTGTGCGTCCCCGTGGGCGGTGAAATTCTCGCTCAGCTGCCCCCGCAGGATATCCGGCTCGTTCTGCCACAGCCACATCAGGCACCGGGGATCGAAGGACTCCACGCAGTACGCGCCCTTGTACTTCTTCAGCACCCTGCTGGCCGCGGCGGCCAGCGCCTCGGCGTTGCCGCGCTCCGCCTTCAGCTCCACGATCAGCGGCGCCCGGTCCGTGAACAGCGGCAGCACCTCCTCCAGCAGGGGGATCCGCTGCTCCGTCCCCTCCAGCGGGTACTGCTCCAGCGCCTCCGCGGTCAGGTCCTCGATCTCCACGTCCGCGCCCGCCGTCCGCAGCAGGGAGGCGTCGTGGATGACGGCCAGCTTGCCGTCCTGCATCAGGTGTACGTCCAGCTCCGCGCCGAAGCCGTTGGCCGCCGCCCGCTTGAACGCCGCCATGGAGTTCTCCGGAATACCCTTCTCCCTGTCGTGCAGGCCCCGGTGGGCGTACCGCCACTGCCGGAAATACGCCTGGTCCATCTTGCCCCGCCGGCACCGCAGGCACAGCAGATACAGCCAGAACAGCACCAGCAGTACGATAATGATAATTATGATTGCCTTCATCAGTCGTTTGTCAGCTCCTCCACAGTATTGTCAACGGTCTCCGCGTGCCCCGCGGCGGCCCTGGGCGCGTCCTTGCTGTCGCCGTGCTTCACGAACAGCATGGTCACAAAGGCCAGCGCCGTGAACACCGCCGCGTAGGGGAACAGCACGTGCATCCCGAATTTATCCATCAGCAGTCCCGACACCATGGGCGTGGCCACCTGCGCCGCCATGGACGCCGTGTAGTAAAAGCCCGTGTACTTGCCCACGTCGCCGCCGGAGGCCAGCTCCACCACCATGGGGAAGGAGTTGACGTTGATGGTGGCCCAGGCGATGCCCGCCAGGGCGAACATGGCGTTCATCAGTGCCGCGGGACTGTCCGCTGTCAGGAAGCCCGCCACGCCGAAGGCCACGGTCAGCATCACCACGCCGGCCAGAATGGTCTTCTTCCGCCCGATCTTCCCGGCGATAAAGCCCACCGGCAGATAGGCCGCGATGGCCGCCGCCTGGGCGATGATCAGCGTCAGGTTATAGTCCTTGTGCAGGATGTTGCTGGCGTACACGGAATACTTGCTGGTGACGGCATTGTAGCCGAAGAACCACAGCACGATGCTCAGCAGTATCAGCAGCAGGCTCTTTACCTCGTCGGCGGACAGCTTGCGCCCCTCGTTGGGGTGCTCGGCCTCCTCCGCGTCCTCAATGCCCGCGGCCACGGACTGCGCCTGCATCTCCCTTGCCCACTCCGGCTCCCGCACCGTCAGCATGAACACCACCAGCGCCGCGAGCATCAGCGCCGCGATGACGCCGAAGTAGCCTGTATAGCTCATCATGCTGTTGTGCACCGATGCCGTGGCGAACACCATGCCCAGCGCCAGCACGATAATGCCGCCGGCGCTGCCCATCAGGTTGATGACGGCGTTGGCCCTGGACCGCAGGGGCTTGGGCGTCACGTCCGGCATCAGCGCCACCGCCGGGGAACGGAACGTGGCCATGCTCAGCAGGATAACGAGCAGCAGCGCCACGAACACCACCAGCGCGCCGGGGTTGGCCGCCGCCGTGTCCCGGGCGCAGGCCTGCCGCGCCGGCACCACATAGTTGGTGTACGCCGGATCGGTGACGGTCTTTCCCTCGTCGTTGACGGTCTGGCTGCGTATGGCGGTGAACTCCGCCTCCGTGAACTTCTGGCCCAGAATAAAGCTCTCGCCGCTGGGGGAGAGCAGCGTGGCGTCCTTCTGCTCGTTATAGATGACCGACAGCGCCGCCGGGTCGTCAATGGCGGATACCTTGTCCAGCCGCTTCAGTTGCGCGTTGTCCGCGAAGGACAGCGCGATCAGCGCCACCGCCGCGATCAGCGTGCCCACCACGATGAACGGCGTCCGCCGCCCTCTCGGGTGGGTGCACTTGTCGGAGATGTGTCCGAACAGCGGCAGCAGGAACAGCGCCAGCACATTGTCCAGCGCCATAATGACGCCCGACCAGGTCTGGCTCATGCCGAATTTGTTGGTCAGGATCAGCGGCACCGTGTTGTCGTAGGCCTGCCAGAAGGCGCAGATCAGGAAAAAGGCAAAGCCGACCAGAATGGTGCGCTTGTAGTTGAGCTTCATGGCGTCTCCTCCCATGCGCGGAATACCGCGCTGATATCGTCGTACACCCATGTGGGGCGTATGCCGTCTCTCTCGATGTCGTCCCGTGTTCCCTCGCCGGACAGCACGAAAACGCTGTCGATCCCGGCGTTCACCGCGCAGGCGATGTCCGTGTACAGCCGGTCGCCGAGCAGCACCGCCGCCTCCGGCGGGTACCCGGTCCTCTTCAGCGCCAGCTGTACCATGGCCGGCCGGGGCTTGCCGATGAACTCCGGCTCCCGCCCGGTGGCCCGGCGCAGCATCTCGCATACGCTGCCGCAGTCCGGCACCGCGCCGTACCACGTGGGGCACACCCAGTCCGGGTTCGTGGCCAGCCAGGTGATGCCCCGGCTCAGCAATATGCAGGCGTCCTCCAGCTTCTGAAACGTCAGCTCCCGGTCGAAGCCGCTGAGCAGGATCTCCGCGCCGTCCTCCCGGTCACAGGTGACGGGTATCCCCGCCGCCGATAGCTGGTCATAAAAGGACCGGGTGCCCTGTACATAGCACCGCTTTCCCGGATACCGTCTCCGCAGCAGGTCGATGGCCGCGTCCACTGAGGTCAGGTAGTCCTCCCGCCCGGTGGCGATGCCCATGCCGTTCAGCTTTTCTATATAGCCCTCCACACCTTTGGAGGAGTTGTTTGTCAAAAACAGATACCGTCCGCCCCTCTCCCGTATGCGGGAGAGAAAGGCCGTTACCCCGTCGAACAGCCGGTCGTCCAGATAGATGGTCCCGTCCATGTCCAGCAGAAACAGCCGCTTATCCTGTAAACGTCCCAAGGAGCGCCCTCCTTTTCAGATACATACCATAAAAAACAGAATACCACACGTTTGCCGTCATGGCAACAAAAACCCCGTCATACCACCTGAAAAATAAAGAATTTCAGATAGTTCGTCTCCTCCACGCCCCACAGGATGGGGTGGTCGGCGCACTGCTGCCGCGCCTCGATCTGCCGCAGCTGCACCCCCGCGTCCCGGGCGGCGCTGTGGAGCATCTTGATGAACAGCTCCTCGGCGGCGAAATGGCTGCACGAGCACGTGGCCAGATACCCGCCCCGGGGCAGCAGCTTCATGGCCCGGTAGTTGATCTCCTTATATCCGGTCATGGCGTTGTGTATGGTCCTGCGGCTCTTGGTGAAGGCCGGCGGGTCCAGAATGATGAAGTCGTATTTCCGCGGCTGCTCCGCCAGCTGCGGCAGCAGGTCAAATACGTTGGCGCATACGCAGTCCATCACGCCGTCCAGCCCGTTTTTCCGCGCGTTCTCCGCCGCGCAGTCCACGGCGAACTGCGACACGTCCACGGCGGTCACGTGCTTCGCCCCGCCCTTTGCGGCGTTCAGGGCGAAGGAGCCGGTGTGGGTGAAGCAGTCCAGCACCGTCTTGCCCTTTGCCAGCTTCGCCACCGCCAGCCGGTTGTACTTCTGGTCCAGGAAGAAGCCGGTCTTCTGCCCGTTCTCAAAGTCCACCGTGTACCGTATGCCGTTCTCCGTGATGTCCTCGGTGGTGCCCTCCGGCGCGGCCTCACCGGGCAGCACCAGCCAGCCCTTGCCCTGCGCCATGCCCTCCAGCGTCCGGAGGGCCGCGTCGTTGCGCTCGTACACGCCCCGGATGTCCTGTCCGTCCTCCCGCAGGAGGCGTACCAGCAGCGGCAGCACCCGTTCCTTGATGCGCTCCATGCCCAGACTCAGCACCTGGGCCACCAGCACACGCTCGAACCGGTCCACCGTCAGCCCCGGAAAGCCGTCCGCCTCCCCGAAGATGATGCGGCAGCACCGGCTGTCCGCCTCGCCCATCACCGTTTTGCGGTAGTCCCAGGCGTAGCGCAGCCGCCGTTCCCAGAAGGCATCCCCCGCCGGGTCGTCGTTGGCGTTCCGCGTCACCAGCCGCACCCGTATTTTGGACGCGCTGTTGCAGAACCCGCAGCCCAGCCAGCTGCCCTTTTTCGACACCACGTCCACCAGGCTGCCGTCCTCCGGCGTGCCGCTGACCGACACCACCTCGCCCTCATAGACCCACGGATGTCCGTCCACAATGGCGCGCTCCCCCTTGGGGGTGATGGTGACGACGGGATACGGTCTGGCAGCTTTCATGGCGGTTACTCCTTTTGTACAGGAAAATTTCTTTCAAGTATAGCACAAAGACAAGCATATTTCCATACGATGTACAAATAAAGTATCGCTGAAGTACAGACAAAGTATAGTAAAACGCACAGAACAAGTATAGGAGGAACTGTCATGCCGCGTATCTTTTTAAGCCCATCTACCCAGGAATATAACCCATATATCACCGGAAACGGCTCAGAAGAGTACTTTATGAACCTGATCGCCGACGCCATGGAACCCTACCTCCTGGCCAACACCATCCGTTTTACCCGCAACACCCCCGACATGACCGCCGCCAGCTCCATCCGCCTGGCAAATTCTGGAAGTTACGATTTTTATTTGGCCCTCCACTCCAACGGCAGCACCGACGGCACCAAGGAGGGCACCGTCCGCGGCGTCATCGCTTTTTACTATCCCACCAGTGCTAATGGCCGCCGCGCGGCGGATATTTTTGTGAAAAATTTGAAAGACATCTATCCGTTGCCGGACAAGGTCTATGCCCGTGCCACTACCACGCTGGGCGAGGTCCGCCAGCCCTATATGCCCTCCGTGCTACTGGAGCTGGGCTACCACGACAACACCGCCGATGCACGCTGGGTGGAGGGGAATATCCAGACCATCGCCGCTAATTTGGTGCTGTCGCTGACAGAGTACTTCGGCATTCCTTTCGTCACGCCTATGACACCCTGGCAGGGCACAGTGCAGACGCCGGGCGGAGGACCGCTGAACCTTCGCTCGGCCCCCGGCACGCGGGCCGAGGTGGTCACACTTCTGCCGAACGGCGCAAAGCTCACCGTCTACGGTCGCTATCAGGAGTGGTACACGGTGGGTTACCAAGGCCGTCTGGGTTACGCTTACGCCGATTTCATTCAGTGACCCAACAGATACGGCGCCTTGCCTGAAAAACGACAAAAGAAAAGTTTACTTTGCCCTTGACAGTTGACCATAATATGTTTAATATAGTAAAGGATCATTATCGGGGCATAGGAGCCTTTCCGCCCCGGTTGTCATCCGGCACCATATTTTGTGCCGACGCGAAAACCCAATAACAACATAGGAGGAATGTACCATGACCACAACTGGCTGGATCGTGGCCATCCTCTCGTTCGCTGTCGCCCTCGTTCTGGGCTTTGCGGCCTGCACGCTTATCCGCCGCCGCAAGGAAAAGAACGACCAGCGCAAGATCGAAGACGCCGAGCAGGAAGCTCTGCGTATCGTCAACGAGGCCATCAAGAGCTCTGAAAACAAAAAGAGAGAAGCACTCCTTGAAGCAAAAGAAGAGATTTTGAAGAACCGCAGCGAGTACGAGAAGGAAGTCAAGGAACGCCGCGCCGAACAGCAGAAGCAGGAACGCCGCCTGCAGCAGAAGGAAGAGAATCTCGACCACAAGACCGAGATGATCGAGAAAAAAGAGGAGGCTCTGGCCCAGAAGCACGCAGCTCTGGACAAGGAGCAGGAGGAGATCAAGCTCATCAAGCGCAGCCAGACCGAGATGCTGGAGCGCATTTCCGGCTTCACCGCCGAGCAGGCGAAGGATTACCTGATCGCCCAGGTGGAGTCCGAGGTCACCCACGAAACGGCGCTGAAGATCAAGGAGATCGAGGCCCGTGCCAAGGACGAGGCCGACCAGCGTGCCCGCGAGATCGTGGCCACCGCCATCCAGCGCTGCGCCGCCGACCACGTGGCCGAGATCACCGTCAGCGTGGTGCCGCTGCCCAATGACGAGATGAAGGGCCGCATCATTGGCCGCGAGGGCCGCAACATCCGCACGCTGGAGACGCTTACCGGCGCGGATCTGATCATCGACGACACCCCCGAGGCCATCACCGTCTCCTGCTTCGAGCCGGTCCGCCGCGAGATCGCGCGGCTGGCCCTGGAAAAGCTTATTGCCGACGGCCGCATCCACCCTACCCATATTGAAGAAATGGTGGAGAAGGCCCGCCGCGAGGTGGACGGCGTCATCCGCGCCGAGGGCGAGCGCGCCGTGCTGGAGACCGGTGTCCGCGGCCTGCACCCGGAGCTGCAGAAGCTGCTGGGCAAGCTGCACTACCGTACCAGCTACGGCCAGAACGTGCTGCAGCACTCCATCGAGGTCAGCCATATCGCCGGTATGATGGCCGCGGAGCTGGGCGCCGATGTGCAGGCTGCCAAGCGCGCCGGCCTGCTGCACGATATCGGCAAGGCTCTGGACCATGAATTCGAGGGCACCCATGTGGCGCTGGGTGTGGAATACGCCCGCAAGTACCGCGAGAAGGAAGACATCATCCATGCCATCCAGGCCCACCACGGCGACGTGGAGTGCCGCACGCTGGTGGCCTGCCTGGTGCAGGCGGCGGACGCCATTTCCGCGGCCCGGCCGGGTGCGCGGCGCGAGAACCTGGAAAATT
Organism: Oscillospiraceae bacterium UBA6409; assembly: GCA_002438575.1. Taxonomy (GTDB): domain Bacteria; phylum Bacillota; class Clostridia; order Oscillospirales; family Oscillospiraceae; genus Vescimonas. The sequence continues at coordinate 9,618 of DJPP01000109.1, forward strand.
ATATTAAGCGTTTGGAAAAGCTGGAGGAGATCACCGGCAGCTATCCCGGCGTTGAGAAGAGCTATGCCATCCAGGCCGGCCGCGAGGTCCGCGTCATGGTCAAGCCCGAGCAGGTCAGCGAGGACGAGATGGTCATCCTGGCCCGTGAGCTGGCCAAGCGCATCGAAAGCGAGCTGGAGTATCCCGGCCAGATCAAGGTCCACGTTCTGCGTGAGACGAAGGTCGTGGAGTACGCGAAATAAAAATTTAATGTTTGCAGGGGCCGCTTCGCATTGCGAAGCGGCCCCTCTTTTGTTATAATGTCTTCGAGTACACAGAAAAACCGACCGGACCCCCGATGGAGGACATACTATGAAGCGTTTTCTGCTGTTATTTCTGCTGCTGGCCCTGCTGCTGAGCCTGACCGGCTGCTTTACCATCACCGGAGACATGACCGACACCTCGCCGGAGGGGAAGCAGGAGGCGCCGGAGGAGCAGCACCTGACCGC
>DJPP01000002.1:0-10719 GCA_002438575.1 Oscillospiraceae bacterium UBA6409
AATAACGGCATTTACGGCATGACCGGCGGACAGCTGGCCCCCACCACGCTGGTGGGCATGAAGGCCACCACCGCCCCTAAGGGCCGCGATCCCAAGGAGCACGGCTATCCCATGCACGTGTGCGAGATACTGAACCAGCTGACAGCGCCTTATTATCTGGAGCGCACCAGCTGCAACAACCCCGCGAACGTGAACAAGACGAAGGCGGCCATCCGAAAGGCCTTCCAGAACCAGCTGGACGGCAAGGGCTTCTCGCTGGTGGAGATCGTCACCAGCTGTCCCACCAACTGGGGCATGGAGCCGCTGGAGGCGCTGGGCTTTCTGGAGGAAAAGATGTTCAAGGAGTTCCCCCTGGGGGTCATCCGGTACAAGGATAAGGAGGGCGCGTGATGGAACGAAATCTGATGGTCGCCGGGTTCGGCGGACAGGGCGTGATGACGCTGGGCAAGTTCCTGGCGGAGGCCACCTGTGAGAGCACCGACAAAAACGTGACGTTCTTCCCCTCCTACGGCGCGGAGCAGCGGGGCGGCACCGCCAACTGCTATGTAGTCATCTCCGACGACGATATCGGCGCGCCGCTGGGCGACCAGATGGACGATCTGATCGTGATGAACGACCCCAGCCTGAACAAGTTTCTCTATAAGCTGGTGCCGGGCGGAACGCTGTACATCAACAGCTCCATCGTCAAGAGCGAGATCACGCGCGCGGACATCAAGGTGGTAAAGGCGCCGGTGACGGAACTGGCGCTGGAGATGGGCAGCGCCAAGGTGCTGAACATCATCATGCTGGGCGTGTACGTGGGCTATACCCAGGTGGTGCCGGAGGACGTGGTGTGGCGCACCATAGAGCACAAGCTGGGCAAAAAGCCGGCGCTGCTGCCGCTGAACCAGCAGGCCTTCGAGCTGGGGCTGAGACTGGGCCGGGAGCAGCGATAAAAAGGTCTTGATTTTTACCCTTTAAAGCGTTAGAATATGCCATCGGCAAAAATTGGCCGCCTCCCCGACGGGGGCCGCAGACACATACTTCAGACAAGGAGGAAACGCTGTGTACTATCAGGTATCAAAGGAATTTTTCGATAAGCTACCCAACGCCTGCTTCGGCGCGGTGGCGGTACGCGGACTAAACAACACCCACGACATTCCGGAGCTGGAGGAAATGCTGGCCGGGAATGTGGCGGAGTGTGAGGCCTATTTCACGGGCAAAAAGCCCAAGGAGACGGAGGATATCCTGCCCTACCGGGCGGCGTTCACCGCCCTGGGCATCAACCCCAACAAGTTTATGTGCTCCATCGAGGCGCTGCTGACCCGTATCGCCAAGGGCAAGGGCTTCCCCCACATCAACGCCGCCGTAGATCTGGGCAACGCCGTGTCCATCAAGCACCGGCTGCCCATGGGCGCTCACGACCTGGACACCATCGCGGACGGACTGGATGTCCGGCTGGCGGAGGAGGGCGACACGTTCATCCCCTTCGGCTCCACCGAGGAGGAGACGCCGGACGTGGGCGAGGCGGTATACGCCTGCGGCCACGAGATACGGACCCGGCGGTGGACCTGGCGGCAGTCCGAGCGCGGCAAGATCACCGAGGACACCAAGGCCATCCTGTTCCCCATCGATGGCTTCTCCGATGTGAACGCGGCGGAGGTACAGGCGGCGGCGGACGAGCTGGTGGCGCTGCTGAAAAAGTACTTCGGCGAGGGACTGGAGATCGAGACCGGTACCGTGACGAAGGAGCAGCCGCGGTTCGAATTTTTCAAATAGGCAAAAAAGAAACGCCTACGGGCGTTTCTTTTTTTGCTTATTGGTCCGCGTCGGCGGCGGCGCGGAGAGCGCGGAGGAAAGAACGGGCCACCGCATCGCCCTTGATGCCGGGACGCAGGGCCACGCCCAGCTCGCGGCAGCAGGGCGGATCCATGGTGCGGACGGTCAGGTCCTGGCGGGCGTAATAGTCCAGCTCCAGCCGGGAAAAGACGGTGCTGCCCAATCCGGCGGCCACGGCGGCCAGGACAGAACGGTTGTTCATACGGTCATCGGTATAGACGGGCTCCACGCCGGCACGGGTGAACACGCGGGTGGTGTCGGTGTTGGTGCCGTAGTCGGGGATGATAACAGCACGACCGGAAAACCAGGTCACGGGCACGGGGTCCGGCACATCGCTGTCCGGCGGCAGGACGGCCAGGAAGGGATCGTCACAGAGCTTGATCCAGTCCATATCCGTGCCGGTGAAGCGCTTGTCGGTGACGCCCAGCTCCACACTGCCGTCGCGGAGCCAGTTGTCCACCTGCATGGGGCTGCCGGAGATGACGCTGACGGTGATCTGGGGATACTCGGCCTTCAGCGACGCCACAGCCCGGGGCACCCAGCGGGTGGAGACGGTATCCAGCGCCGCCAGGCGCAGGGTGGCCTGCTGGGCACGCTTGCAGGCGTTGATCTCGCCGTTCAGGGCGTCGTAGACCTGCAGCAGCCGGTGGATCTTCGGCATGAGGGTCTTACCCGTCTCGCTGAGGCGGACACCGCTGTAGCTGCGGTCCAGCAGGCGCAGGCCGATCTCGTTTTCCAGGCTGTTCATCATGTAGGTCAATCCCGCCTGGGAATAGCCCAGCGTCTCCGCGGCGCGGGAGAAGCTGCCGGCCTCCTGAATGACGGCCAGGGCCTGTAATTTTTGGATATCCATCGCGGCACCACCTATAAAGAAATATGATAGGTATACTATGGCGCAGGCGCGGCGGTTTGTCAAGGGCGGCCGTGCCGTTTTTGCCGGACGAATTCGGCGGGAAATATGAAACAGCGGCATAGTCGGAACCCCCTACCCGGGTTGCGCCGTGGTGAAAATTGAGGTATGATACACCATATATGATCGCGGGAGGCAGGACATGGGCGCTGACGGGACACGGAAAACGAAAATAGCGGTGATCGCGGCGCTGGCTGCGGCGGTGGTGCTGCTGGCCCTGCTGGAGCTGCTGGCGGGGTCCTCCGGGATGTCGGTGCGGCAGTGCGTTTCGGCGCTGTTCGGCAGCGGGGACAGCGCGGCGGTGCGGATCATGCGGCACATCCGTCTGCCGCGGCTGCTGGCCGCCGTCATCGCCGGGGCGGGATTATCCGTATCCGGGCTTATCATGCAGACGGTGCTGGGCAATCCCATGGCCTCCCCCGCCACGCTGGGCGTGTCCAACGCGGCGGTATTCGGCGCGAACCTGTCCATCATCGCACTGTCGGGCGGGTTTCTGTCCACCGGAAACAACCTGACCAGCTATACGGCGGGAGCTGACCCCTTTGCCACGTCGGCGCTGGCGTTCGTGTTTGCGGCGGGCTCCGTGCTGGTGGTGCTGGGACTGTGCCGGCTGCGGGACTTCTCCCCCAACGTGGTGGTGCTGGCGGGTATCGCGCTGGGCTCCGTGTGGACGGCGGCCACCACGATCTTGCAGTTCTACGCTACGGATGTGGGACTGTCCGCCGCGGTGATCTGGAGCTTCGGCGATCTGGGCCGCGCCACGTACCGGGCCGACTGGATCATGCTGGCGGTGACGGCGGCGGGGATCGCGGTCTTTGCGGCGCTGGCCTGGCGGTACAACGCGCTGCTCAGCGGCGGGGACGCCGCGGGCAGCATGGGCGTGAACGTAGCGCTGCTGCGGTGGGTCTCCCTGCTGCTGGCCTCGCTCATCACGGCGGTGTGCGTATCCTTCCTGGGCATGATCGGCTTTGTGGGCATTATCTGTCCCCATGCGGTCAAGCGGCTGGTGGGCCACGACCACCGGTGGGCACTTCCGGCGGCGGCCCTGTGCGGCGGCGCGCTGCTGCTGGCGGCGGACGCGGCGAGCCGCAGCATCGGCAGCGGCTCGGCCCTGCCGGTGGGGGCCATCACCTCCCTGCTGGGCGCGCCGTTTTTCCTGGCGCTGATCTTTGGGAAAAAGGAGGGCGGCGTATGCTGAAGGTGGAACACGTGACCTTCCGCTATGAACGGCGGGGCGCGCCGGTGCTGCGGGACGCCAGTCTGTCACTGGAGGCGGGACAGGTGGGCGTGCTGCTGGGCCGCAACGGCTGCGGCAAGACCACACTGCTGAAAACGACGCTCGGGCTGTGTACACCGGAGCAGGGGCAGGTCCGCTTTGACGGACAGGCGCTGGACACCATGAAGCGGCGGCAGCGGGCCCAGATGGCGGCCTATGTGCCCCAGGAGCTGCACTTCGGCGCGCTGCGGGTATACGACGCGGTGCTGGCCGGACGGGTGAGCCGCTTCGGCATACAGCCCGGTGCGGCGGACCGCGCGGCAGCGGAGGCCGCGCTGGCGGACATGGACCTGACGGCGCTGGCGGAACGGAGCGTACAGACGCTGTCCGGCGGCGAGAGGCAGAAGGTGGCCATCGCCCGGGCGCTGGCCCAGGAGCCGAAGCTGCTGGTGTTCGACGAGCCCACAGGCAACCTGGACGTGGCCAACGAGCAGCGGATCCTGCGGCAGGCACGGCGGCTGGCCCGGACACGAGGCATGACGGTGCTGTGCACCCTGCACGACCTGAACCAGGCCATGGCCTACGGCGACAGACTGTTCCTCATGCGGGACGGGCAGGTGCGGTACGCCGGAAACGGAGACATACTGACTCCGGAGACGGTGTGGGATATATTCGGCGCGCGGGTACGCGCGGCAGAGATAGACGGACAGAAAATACTGATAGGAGTAAACGAAGATGAAGGCTAAGAGAGTTTTGGCACTGGTGCTGGCGCTGATGATGACCCTGACGCTGTTCGGCTGCGGCGAGAAGCCTGTGGAGGATAACGCAGACGACGCACCGGAAGCCGTGACGGTAACGGACATGATCGGCCGCCAGGTAGAGATCGTACCGGGCAGCTATCAGCGGGTGGTGTGCATCGGCGCGGGCGCGCTGCGGCTGTACAGCTATGTGGGCGACGTGGGCCTGCTGTGCGGCGTGGAGGACATCGACAACACCACGCTGGAGGATCGTCCCAAGATGTTCGACGGTGTGGCGCGGCCCTATGTGATGGTGTACGGCGACACCTTCGCCGCCCTGCCCTCCTGCGGCGTGGGCGGGCCCAACGCCCAGGCGGCGGAGGCGGAGAAGATCCTGTCCTGTACGCCGGATATCATCATCTCCGAGTATGAGGACACGGACAAGGCCGATGCCCTGCAGCAGCAGGTGGGCGTTCCGGTCATCACCATGCGGACCGGTGTGGACGGCGTGTTCAGCGAGGATTTCAGCGGCTCCATCACCCTGCTGGGTCAGGTGTTCGGCAAGGAGACACGCGCTTCGGAGCTGCTGGCCTTTGTCAGCGCGGAGACGGCGGACATCCAGGCCCGGACGGCGGATATCGCCGAGGACAGCAAGCCGGCGGTGTACATCTGCGGGCTGGGCAACTGGGGCACCACCAACCACCTGATGACCATAGAGAACTACAGCACCTTCGCCGTGGCGAACATCAAGAACGCCGTCAGCGGGCTGGGCGCCAAGGGCGTACAGCCCATCGAGGCCGAGAAGTTCACCGCCCTGGGGCCGGACATGGATATCATGCTCATCGACGCGGCGGCGGTGAAGAACATCAAGCCCCTGTACGCGGAGGACAGCGGTCTGTTTGACAGCTGCAAGGCGTGGCAGGAGGGCAAGGTGTATCTGGAGATGGCGTACAATGCCTACTACACCAACTATGAGATCGCGCTGGCCAACGCCTGGTTCGCCGCCAAGTGCGCCTATCCGGAGCAGTTCACGGATATCGACATGACTGAGAAGCTCAATGAGATCACCGGCGCGTTCCTGGGCAAGGGCATTGCGGAGGAGATCTATCGGATGCCCAACAGCTTCGGCGGCTATCAGCAGATCGACACGGCCACGTTCTTCAGCTGAGGGCGGCGGCATGATCGATAAGCGGGATGTACAGGCGTTCTTTGACCGGCTGGCACCGGACTGGGACGCGGGCATGGTGCGGAATGAGGCGATCATCGCACGGATACTGGACAACGCCGGGGTATGCGAGGGCTGCACGGTGCTGGACGTGGCCTGCGGCACCGGCGTACTGTTCGGCGACTATGTAAAGCGCGGCGCGGCGCGGGTGACGGCCGTCGACCTGTCGCCGGAGATGGCGGCGCGGGCGGCGGAAAAGGCCGCCGGGACGCAGATCACGGTGGTATGCGGCGATGTGGAGAACAGCGCCGATGTGCGGGAAAGCGGGCCCTATGACGTGGTAATGGTCTACAACGCCTTCCCGCACTTTCCTGATCCGGCGGGGCTGATCCGGACGCTGGCAGAGCTGGTCCGGCCCGGCGGGCGGCTGTCCATCGCCCACGGCATGAGCCGGGCGGCGCTGGACGCCCACCACAGCGGCAGCGCGAAGCCGGTGTCCCTGGGTCTGCTGCATGAGGACGAGGTCCGGGCGCTGATGGCGCCGTATCTGGACGTGGATGTGGTGATCTCCGACGGGGAGATGTATCAGGTCTGCGGAAGAAAACGAGCATAAAAAAACAGCCCCGGCTGCGGCCGGGGCTGTTTTTTATGCCTGCGGGATGTCGGCAAAGCGGCGGGGCTGCTCCTGCCCGTTGAGGACACGGCTTGCGCCGGCGGCCAGAGCCTCCAGTTCAAACTCGCCCGCCATGACCTCCACCGGGGCGATGAAGGAGAGCTTCTGCGTCAGGTAGCCGGTCACATAGTGGGAGTGGGCCAGCCCGCCGGTGAGGATGATGCGGTCCACGCGGCCATCCGCCGCGGCGGCCAGACCACCGATGGCCCGGGCGCAGCTGTACAGCATACCGTCATAGACCAGCTTGGCGTGCGCGTCGCCGTCGGCGATGCGCTGCTCCACCTCCTGGGCATTGGCAGTGCCCAGGTGGGCCATCAGGCCGCCCTTGCCGCGGATGAGGTCCATGATGTTCTGCTTGGTGTACGCGCCGGAATAGCACATGGCCACCAGGGGCTGAAGGCTGACGCCGCCCATGCGCTCCGGGGCGAACATCCACTCGTCGTCGCGGACGCCGTCCACCATCTTGCCGCCGATAAACAGGCGGGCGGACCCGCCGCCGCCCAGGTGCAGAACGATCAGGCGGCAATCGGCCAGGGGCTTGTGGAGGACGGTCTCGGCACAGCGCAGGGCCATGGCGCGGCAGTTGAGTGCGTGGCCGGTCATCATACGGGGCAGCGCCGGGTGTCCGGATATCCGGGCCTCATCGGTCATCTCGTCCACGGTGACTGGGTCACAGATGAAGGCGGGGATACCCAGCGGCCGGGCGATACGCAGGGCCAGCACGCAGCCCAGGTTGGAGGCGTGGGCCGCGTCGCGGACCGTGTACATGAAGTCCACCATGTCCTGATCCACCAGGTAGGTCCCGGCGGCACAGTAGGGCAGCTGACCGCCCCGGGCGCAGACGGCGTCCAGCGTGGTCAGTTCCACGCCGTGGGCGGACAGCTCCTTTTCAATGGCGGCCTGGCGGAAGTCCACCTGCTCCATGACCCAGGAGAAGGGGCTCAGGTCCTCTTTGCTGTGGCGCACGGTGGCGTCAAACAGCTTTTGCTCACCCTGAAAGAGGGCCAGCTTGGTAGAGGTGGAGCCGGGGTTGATGACGAGAATGCGCTTATCCATAGGGGCACTCCTTCCCTTTTGTTATTTAAAGTAAGTATACCCTATTCCACTGGGTATCCGCAAGCGGGGAACACTGAATGGATATAAGATTTTCCGATAGGCTCAGACGGCGCTCTTGGTCAGCATACGGACGGCATATTTCAGAAACATCTTTACGGCCGGCGAGGCGTCCGCCCGGGAGTGGAGTGCCGCACCCAGCGTGATGCTGGCCGGCGGGTCGATGGGAAGCATGGCGATATCACAGATACGCTTTTCGGTGATGAGCTTGTTCATCACGCTGACACCCAGGCCCTGCTCCACCATGGACATGGCGGAAAAGCTCTCGATGGTGGTATAGCGGATGTTGGGATCAACGTGATTACGGGCGAACAGCGTCTCCACGTCATCGTCACAGCCCAGGGCGGGCATGATGAAGCTGTCCTGCTCGCACCGCTTCAGCGGATAGCTGGCGGCACCGGCCAGCGGGTGATCCCGGGGCAGCAGCGCCAGCATGGGGTCCTCGGCCAACGGGATCCACTCAAAGGGCATATTCTCCTGATAGCTAAGGAAGCCGATGTCGGCGGTGCGCTCCTCCAACCACTGGGATACCTCCTGCCAGATGCCCTCCATCAGCTTGATCTCCACGTGGGGGTAGTTCTCCTGAAAATCCCGGATGACCGCGGGCAGCCAGTGGGTAGCGATGCTGGAATAGGCGGCGATGGTAACGGTGCCGATCAGCAGACCGTTCATCTGGGCGGACAGCTCGAAGAGCTTGTCCTCCTGATGGAGTATCTCGCGGATGACAGGCAGCAGCAGCTGACCGTTGGCCGTGAGCGCCACGCCCTTGGTGCTGCGGCTGAACAGGGAGAAGCCGATCTCCTTCTCCAGTGCGGTGACCAGTTGGTTGACGCCGGAGGGCGTGTAGCGCAGCATCTCGGCGGCGCGGGAAAAGCTGCCGGTCTCGGCAGCGGCCAGAAAGGCGCGGCAGCGGGCGGTCTCCATGGTTTTTCCTCCTTCTCGGCTGTTAGTATTTCTAATAAGCAATATAATAAAGTACAGCTTTACTTTTCCTGTGAAATATTCTACTATAACATCAACAGGAAGGCAAGAGCCTGAAACCGAAAATCCAACAAAGCTTACATAAAATTTTTCAAGGAGGATGTTACCATGAAAAACATTTCTACGCACGTCGCTATCGCCGTTGTTTCCCTGGTGCTGGTCATCGCGTCCGCCTTTTTGATGACGGCTCCCGAGGCGGGTATGCGCCTGATCGGCGAGTATGTCACCCTGTTCTGGGCTGTGGTGTTCACCGTTTCCGCCACCCGCGCGCTGCTGCTGGAGCGCAGCCGTGAGGAGAAGCACGAGAACAAGCCCGCACACGCCGCTGCCTGACCGGAAACGCAGAGAGAACACGCCGTAAGGCGTGTTCTTTTTTTGCGCCGCGGACGGGGAAAACCGGTTGACGGCCGCCCAAAAATGGGATACAGTAGGGATATAACAAGACCGGGAGGGCTATCGTATGAAGAAGATCGCAGTGATCACAGGCGCGTCCAGCGGCATGGGCAAACGGTTCGCCGAGACAGTGGACCGGTACGGCACCTTTGACGAGGTGTGGGTCATCGCGCGGCATGAGGCACAGCTGGAGGCCCTGCGCGCCACGGTCCCCTTCCCTGTCCGCGTGCTGGCGCTGGATCTGACGGACCGCGGCAGCTTCGATGTGTACGCAGCGGCGCTGGCGGAGACACCGGTGGAGGTGGGCCTGCTGATGAATTGCAGCGGCTACGGGAAATTCAGCGCCGTGCTGGATACGCCGCTGGCGGTAAATCTGAACATGACGGACCTGAACTGCCAGGCGGTGGTGGCCATGTGCCAGATCACCGCACCCTATATGCCCCAGGGCAGCCAGATCATCAACATCGCGTCCGTGGCGGCCTTTCAGCCCATCCCCTATATCGACATCTACGGCGCCACAAAGGCCTTTGTGCTGAGCTTCAGCCGGGCGCTGAACCGGGAGCTGAAAAGCCGCGGTATCGGCGTTATGGCGGTGTGCCCCTTCTGGACAAAGACGGCGTTCTTTGACCGGGCCATCAAGTCGGACGAGGCGCCCGTTGTGAAAAAGTACGCGGCCATGTACGATCCGGACGACATCGTAACACGCACTTGGCGGGATGCCAAGCGGGGCAGGGACGTGTGCAAATACGGCTTTGTGGCCCGGGTACAGGCGGGACTGACGAAGCTGCTGCCCCACAGCGTGGTCATGGATGTTTGGATGAAGCAGCAGGATCTGCATTGACGTGAAAAACGGCCTTCGGCATAGAGCCGAAGGCCGTTTTTTTATACCTGCATGAGCGATCGGGCAAAGGCACCGGCGCGGGCTTCCTTTTCCGCGTCCATGAACGTGTGATCGTAGCCCAGGTGGCGCTCAGTCAAAGCGTCCACATAGCGCATATCGGTGTGCCTGCACCAGCGGCGCATCCCCTCGATGAACAGGTCTGCGCCCTTCTCCGGCCGGTAGCCGCAGGTGGTCAGAATGGCCAGGGACTTGCCGGAGAGCAGAGACGGACCGCGGCCGCGGGGACCGTAGTACTTGTCCAGCGCATAGACAAAGCGGTCCAGCGCGGCCTTCATGGGCGCGGGACAGAACCAGGAGTGGATGGGCGCGGCCAGCAGCAGGATATCGCTGCGGAGGACGGCGTCAAATATGGCAGGCATATCATCCGCCAGAACGCAGGCGGGATGCTCCCAGTCCATCTGACAGCCGCGGCAGGCGCGGCAGGGCTCAATGTGCAGATCAAAGAGCGAAAACACCTCCGCCGTGTGGCCGGCGGCACGCCACGTCTCCAGAAAAGGCACCAGCAGGGCGCGGGTGTTGCTGTCCGCCCCACGGGGGCTTGCGAACAAAACGGTCATATGCATCGGGAAATCTCCTGTAAAGCAATATTACTTACGATGTCTTTCTTCCCACGTCTCCTGTGCCTCGCGTAGGTGCTCCAGCAGCTCGCTGCGGGAACGGTAGGCAAAGAGGAAGCTGTACTTCTCGCGGCGCTCCTCCTGCCGCTGGCGGATGTGGGCCTTCAGGTTCTCCACCTTGATGACTACGTCGTGCTCGTCGGCGAACTTACGGATACGGGACACCAGCTTGGCGGAATAGACCAGGTCGATGGT
>DJPP01000002.1:10798-18778 GCA_002438575.1 Oscillospiraceae bacterium UBA6409
TTCAGGATATAGGGATGGACGCAGAAGTAGTACACGGCGCTGACCGCCGCCCACAGGGCGGAGAAGGCCGGGCAGATCAGGCCCTGGATATTGCCCCACTGCTTGCTGTAATCCCACAGGCGGATGTGCATAAACTTCAGGCTGACGATACCGGCGATATATTCGATAGCCGTCATACTCAGCGCCATGCCCGCGAACAGCAGCAGCTTCTCCCCCGCCGTGTCCACACCGTTTTTCTCACCGATAGAGGCCAGCAGATAAAGGATACAGAGGCCCGAGCCGTACAGGGGCACATAGGGACCCACGCAGAAGCCGGGATTGATCCACTTGCGCTCCGGGTTGGCGCCGGAGAGAAACCGGCGGTACAGCAGCTCAGCGACCCAGCCCAGGGTGGAGCCGATGAAGAACAAATAAGCCAGGGTCAAAAACATATTCATGGAATGTTATCCTTTCTTGTGGAGATAGCAGTACCAGGCCGTAAGGCCCACCAGCACGCCGCCCGCCGTGTTCCCCAGCGTGACGGGGAGCATATTCCCCAGGAAATAGCGGCCCCAGGTCAGGGCGGACAGGTCCGCGCCGGCAGCCTGTGCCGCAGCGGCGCAGGCGGGGGCGGACTTGCCGAACAGGGCCAGCGCGCAGTAGGTCATATCGGCGATGGAGTGGCTGAAGCCGGCCACCACAAAGAACATCACCGGCGCCCACGCGCCCAGAATACGACCGGTGGCGTCCTTGGCGGACAGGCTCGCCAGCACGGCGACCGTGACGAGAATATTGCACAGCACGCCCATGAAGAAGGCCTTGCCGAAGGGCATGGTCATCTTCCCCACCGCCAGCTGCATGGTATAGACACCCAGCGCACCGTCTCCCGCGTCCAGCCAGCCAAAGCGGGCGCAGATCCAGCTCAGGGCCAGCGCGCCGAGGAAGTTACCCAGATACACAACGCCCCAGTTGCGGAGCATGGCACCCCAGGTCACGCGCCTGTCCAGCAGGCTGATGACCAGAAGCGTGTTGCCGGTAAACAGCTCGGCGCCGGTGAGCACCACGATGCCCAGGCCGAAGGCAAACAGGACGCCGGCGACGATACGGACCGCGCTGGCGTTGGTGATGGCATAGGCAGCCATGTTGGTGACGCAGACCGGGAAACCGATCAGCGCGCCGGCGGCAATGCCCAGAAGCAGCAGCTTCAAAAAGGGCTGCCGGGTCTTGAGGACACCGGCGGCAGCATAGTTGGCCGCCGTCTCGGCGGGGGTAAAGACGTTCATGTGCCGCCCTCCCCCGTCAGGTAATCCGCCGCGCGGACGGTATGGGCCATCAGCACCGCGGAGGTAACAGCCCCCACGCCGCCGGGCACAGGGGTAATGGCCTCCACAACGGACGACACCGCCGGAAAGTCCGCATCGCCGCAGAGGGCGGTTCCGTTCCAGTTCATGGACACGTCCAGAACGATCTGGCCCGGTCGGACATGGGCAGCGGTCAGGCTGTTGACCGCGCCGGCGGCGGTGATGATGATATCCGCTTCGCGGGTCAGCGCCGCCGTATCCGGCGTCCTTGTGTGGCAGACGGTGACGGTGGCGTTTTCACGCAGGAGCAGCATGGACACCGGGCGGCCCACCACCGGAGAACGTCCGATGACCACGGCATGCCTGCCGCAGGGATCAATGCCGTAGTGGCGCAGCAGCGCCATACAGGCCTGGGCGGTGCAGGGGGCGAAGCCCCTCCCCTGCCCGGTAAACACGGCGGCGGCGCTCTCGGGTGTCATGCCGTCCACGTCCTTGTCCGGTGTCAGGCGGGCACAGAGGGCGCGCTCCTCCGACCGCAGATGGGACGGCAGAGGCCGCAGCAGCAGACAGCCGTGAACGGCAGGGTCACGGTCAACGGCGGCGATAGCTGCCGCCACCACATCGGCGGAGGCATCCGCGGGCAGGGTGCGTAGCTCCGCGGCCACACCGCAAAGCGCAGCGCGCTTCATCGCGCCGCGTATGTATGCGCCGTCAGCCTCGGTATCGCCGCAGCGCAGGAGGACCAGACGGGGCTGCACGCCCCTTGACAGCAGCGCCTCGGCCCGGGTGCGGGTGTCGGCGGAAATCGCGTCCGCCACAGGCTTTCCGGTCAGCAGAACGGCCATGCACGTCCCTCCTTATCAGATAAGTTGATCGCGCACCGCGCAGAAAATACGTTCGCCGTCACTCCTGCCCTGATCCAGCAGGGCGAAGCACCGGGCGTTCAGGCGGTCGGCCGCCGATCGATCGGTCATTGTCTTTGTATTGACCAGCACATTCAGGGCCGCGGCCTCCAGCGCACCGCGCAGTATGGCGGCGGCACAGCCAGCATCGGACACCGCCAGCCGGGACCCGATCTCCGCCAGCCGTCCGGCAGCGGACAGGGCGGCGGCACACAGGGCCATGATCTCCAGCGGCGCGGCACAGGCCGTCTCAGCAGCGCTTTGCAGCGCCGCCGCGCGGGTGGGGTCCTCCCTGGGAATAGCATAGGCACGGCTGAGGGGCAGAAAGCCCTCCGCGTCCGCGCGGACCTGGTCCAGCAGCTTATTCTGTAAAGCGTTTGTGCTTTCCAGAAGCTGCTGTATCTCGCCTTCCACGGCGGTGTACTTCTTTTTCCCGGTGGTCAGGCCGGCCACCATGCCGCACAGCGCCGTTCCGATCGCGCCGCACAGGGCGGCGGCACCGCCGCCGCCGGGCGTCGGTGCTGATGAGGCCAGTACCGACACAAATTCGCGGCAGCTCCTGTTGGTATCGTCCATAGCGCCCTCCTTAAAACAGGCCGCGGACCGCGCCGGTGGCGGTGTCCACGTCGATGCGGCGGTAGGCCGGGTCGGAGCCGGTGCCGGGCATCATGGAGATGCTGCCGGCCACAGGGCACAGGAACCGGGCGCCGCTGTACTCCAGCACATCCCGCACCGGCAGACGCCAGCCGGTGGGCACGCCCTTCCGGGTCGGGTCGTGAGAAAGGGACAGGTGCGTTTTCACCATCATGGTGCAGTAGTCCGCATATTTCGGGTCGGACCCGAACCGCTGCGCCTTCTCCAGCGCCAGCGGCGACCAGTCCACGCCCTCCGCGCCGTAGACCTCCCGGGCGATGCGCTCCACCCTCTCACGCAGAGGCAAATCGTCCGGGTAGAGGAATTTCAGTGTGGAAGGCTCGTTACAGGCAGCCATGACCTCGCGGGCCAGCTCCTCGGCGCCTGCGCCGCCATAGCGCCAATGGTCAGACACGGCGCAGCGCAGGCCGTTCTCCGCGCAGACACGGCGCACCAGTGCCAGCTCCGCGTCGGTATCGGTATAGAACTTGTTGATGCACACCACCGGGGTGACGCCGGACTTGCGGATGGTGGCCGCGTGATGCAGCAGATTGGCGCAGCCCGCCTCCAGCAGGGCGAGATCCTCCCGGGTATACGCCTCCGGCAAAGGACGTCCGGGGACGACCTCCGGGCCGCCGCCGTGCATCTTCAGGGCGCGGACGGTGGCCACCAGCACCGACACGTCCGGCTTCAGCCCGGACAGGCGGCACTTGACGTTCCAGAACTTTTCGAAGCCGATGTCGGCGGCGAAGCCGGACTCGGTGACATGGTAATCAAACAGCTTCAGCCCCAGACGATCGCCGATGACCGAGGACTGGCCGATGGCGATGTTGGCAAAGGGTCCCGCGTGGACCAGCACCGGCTGATGCTCCACCGTGTAGCACAGCGTGGGGTTGATGGTGTTCCGCATCCAGGCAGTCATGGCCCCGGCCACCTCCAGGTCCTCGGTGGTGACGGGCCTTCCCTGCCTGTCATAGGCCAGCACGATGCTGCCGATACGCCGACGCAGGTCCTCCAGGTCCCGGGCCACGGAGAGGATAGCCATCAGCTCAGAGCTGACGGCGATATTGGCGCAGGTGTCCATGGGATAGCCGTCCATCTTCCCCTCGCCAAGGCCGATACGCATTTTCCGCAGGGCCTGACAGCAAAAATCCAGCACAAAGCTCCACTGCACGCGCTCCGGGTCGATGTCCAGCCGCCG
This sequence comes from Oscillospiraceae bacterium UBA6409, assembly GCA_002438575.1. Classification (GTDB taxonomy): domain Bacteria; phylum Bacillota; class Clostridia; order Oscillospirales; family Oscillospiraceae; genus Vescimonas. The sequence goes on from DJPP01000002.1 coordinate 14,815, forward strand.
CAGGCCGCGCTTGGCCAGCGTCTCGTCATCATAATTGCGCTCATGCTGCATACGGGCGTTCAGGGCGGTCATAGCCAGATTGTGGGCGTTCATGATGTCGTTGATATCGCCGGTCAGGCCCAGAGAGAACTCCGTCATGGGAATGAGCAGGGCGTTTCCGCCGCCAGCGGCGGTGCCCTTGACGTTCATAGTGGGGCCGCCGGAGGGCTGACGCAGGCAGCCGCCCACGTTCGCACCCAGACGGCCAAGGCCCTCGATCAGTCCCAGGGACGTGGTGGACTTCCCCTCGCCCAGGGGCGTGGGCGTGATGGCCGTGACCTCGATATACTTGCCGTCCGGCCGGTCCTTCAGGCGCTCCATGATCCGCAGAAAGTCCAGCTTGGGGGTCTTCCCATACGGCAGGAGTTCTTCGGGCAGCAGCCCCAGCCGCTGACGGAACCAATCCACCGGAGGCAGGGCCTGCTCCGCCGCCGCGCCGATCTGCCAGTCCTTGTAAACGGCAGGGTCAAGGACCGTGCGCCCGACGGCGTCGGTATAGGAACCGTTTTCAAAGTCAAAAGCCATACTGTGCCCTCCTTACCGCATTTCGGTCTGTATTCCCGACCATTATACATCATCCTGTGGAATGTAGTCAACCGCCGGGCCTATATCTTGTGGGATTATTTTTCTTGCATTTCCGTGGGAATGCGTATATACTGTGAGCAGTTCCGTGTAGGGATGGTGCGTTAAGTGCCGGACGGATGGGAGGCTGCCGCCGGACGAAGGTGCATCTGCGCCGCGATACCATTTCAGCTTCCACGGGGCAGTTTGTGTATGTATCTATATGGTGATACCTCCCATCCCCAGGATAAGGAGGTATTTTTTATGCAGAAAAAAGAGCTGTGCGCCGTCCGTGTTCCGGTCTTTGATACCTACGCCCTGACGGTCTGCGCTCTGCTGACCGCGCTGAGCGTGGTGCTGGCCCGACTGCTGACCATCATTCCCAGCGAAGTGAGCCGATTCTCTCTGGAGGCAATACCTATCCTGCTGGCCGGCCTGCTGTTCGGTCCGGTGCCAGGGGCCGCGGTGGGCTTCGCCGCCGACTTCATCGGCTGCCTGTTCTCCCCCTACGGCTATAACCCCATCTTCTGCCTGCCGCCCATTCTGTACGGCCTGTGGGCAGGGCTTGTGCGCCGGTATGTCTGGCGCAGACCTACCCTCTGGCGAACGGCGCTGGCGGTGTTTCCCGCGGCGGTATGCGGCTCCGTACTCTGGCAGAGCATGGCCCTGGCACTGGTATACGGCGGCGCGGCCAAATGGCCCTATTTCCTCACACGGCTGGCGGCCCGCAGCGTACAGTTTGCCGTCACCGGGTGCATCGACACGCTGCTGGTATGGCTGCTGGTGCGGCGGAACGCGCTTTCGCCGGTGCTGCGGCGAATGAAAACGAAGGGCGGTGACGGCCATGACGCTGGATAAGGCACTGGCATACATTCACCATGTGGACTGGCGCGGCAGCGTGCCCGGGCTCAGCCGCATCGATACGCTGCTGGGTATGCTTGGTCATCCCGAACGTTCTGTAAAGTATATACACGTCACCGGCACCAACGGCAAGGGCAGCACCTGTGCCATGCTGGCCTCCGTGCTGCGTGCCGCCGGGTATAAGACAGGGCTGTACACCTCCCCCTACATCTTCCGCTTCAATGAGCGTATGCAGATCGATGGCGCACCTATCCCGGACGAGACCCTGTGCGCCTTGGTGGAGGAGCTGCAGCCGCTGGCGGACAGCATGGCGGATCCTCCCACGGAGTTCGAGCTGGTGACAGCCATCGGTCTGACCTGGTTTGCCCGGGAGGCGTGCGATATTGTGGTATGCGAGGTAGGCATGGGCGGCGAATTCGACGCCACCAACGTGATCCCCGCGCCGGAGGTGGCCGTGCTCACCAATATCGGTCTGGACCACACCAGCGTACTGGGGAATACGGTGGAGGCCATCGCCGCCACCAAGGCGGGCATCATCAAGCCCGGCTGTCATGCCGTCCTGTACCCCTGCGCCCCCTCTGTGCAGGAGGTGGTGGCCGCGCGGTGCCGCACGATGGGCGCATCGCTGACCATGGCGGACTTCGAGGCCCTCTCCCCTGTCAGCGACACGCTGGCGGGGCAGGTATTCGACTACGGCCCATATAAGGACCTGCGGCTGCCCCTGCTGGGCGGCCACCAGCTGCGAAACGCCGCCGTGGCGCTGACGACCATCGACGTTCTGCGGCAGCGGGGCCGGCACATTCACGAGAATGCCGTCCGTCAGGGCTTGGCTCAGACCGCGTGGCCGGGACGGTTCCAGGTGGTACGGCGGCAGCCCACGGTCATTCTGGACGGAGGGCACAACCCCCAGTGCATGGTCTCGCTGGCAGAAGCCATACGGGAATACCTGCCGGGAAAATCTGTCACCGTGCTGACCGGGGTGCTGGCGGACAAGGACTACGGGAAAATGTACGACCAGCTGGCTCCGCTGGCCGCGCGGTTTATCACCGTGACGCCCCACAATCCCCGTGCGCTGGATGCCGGAGAGCTGGCGGCCTTCCTGCGGCGATATGGCAAGCCGGTGACGGCCTGCGGCACCATCCGGGAGGGTGTGGCCCGGATGCTGGCGGAGACAGCGGCGGACGGCGCGGCGGTGTGCTGCGGGTCGCTGTATCTGCTGGGCGACGTGGCACAGGCGCTGGAAACGGCATAAAAAAAGAGACGGCTGCGCCGTCTCTTTTTTATGCTTGTCAGCCCTCGACCTTCTCCACGCGGAAGGCGTAGGTCGCGCCGGCCTCCAGGGTCGTGGCGTCCACACCGGTCATGGCGTACTCGCCGTTGATGTAGAAGCCCCAGTAGGTGCCGTCAGCATCGTAGTCGGCAGTCTCACCGTTGACGGTCTTGACGTACAGGCCGTACTCGGAGTCGTCGCCGGCGATAACGCCCAGCTTCAGCAGCGCCGCGCCCACCGTCTCCTCATCGGTGTTAACGGTGAAGGTGACGGTCTTGCCGTCCGCGCCCTGCACCTCCACGGTGAAGGCCACGGCGCCCTGACCGATGACCGCGCCGTCCGCCACCGGCAGCGTCACCTTTTCATCAGCGGCGTTGTCCTGATCGGTGACCTCGGGATCGTTGGTCTGGTCATCAGTCTTGGTTTCCTCCTTTTGGCCGCAGGCCGCCAGGGCCAGGGTCAGCACCAGCGCCAAAAACAGCGCCAACAGCTTTTTCATGGTGTTTTTCATGTTTCGTTACTCCTTATCTGTTATCCCTATAAGCAGGCAGCCCCGCCGCACCGCGACGCGCACCGCCTGTCCTATAAAATGATTGCTGACCCCCAGAGGGAAATCCGCCGTCAGCACGGCGTCTGTCAGCGGGTACTTGGCGTTCTCGATGGTAACGCCCTCCGCGTCCGCACCCATACAGAACACGGAGAAAACGCTGTTCCGCCCCGCGGCAAGCACGATCTCCCCCCCGTCGCAGATGGCAGTGAACCTCTCACCGCTGCCGTACAGCCAGCCGCGCCCGCCGTGGCGGGCAATATAGGCCAGCGTCTGCATATTGGCCACCGTGTGGTCTGTCCGGTGGCCGCCCATACCACCCAGGAGATGGAACTCCCTCTCACCCCGATCGAAGCCCTCCTTGACAGCCCGGATCATGTCGGTGTCGTCCTTCTCCACCGGCAGGCGGAGGATGCGGTCAAATGCCGGCACGGCATCCAGCGAGTCGAAGTCCGCCACCAGCAGCGTGGGCGTTATGCCGTTTTCCCGGCAGATATGCCAGCCGCCGTCGGCAGCGATAACGGTATCGCTCTCTTGAACAGGCACAGGCAGGCCGTAGAAGCTGCCCGCGCCGATAATAAAGCAGGCCATAAAAGGGGTCCTTTCTGTTTTCAGATACGGCTCGGTGGGTCCGGCGCGGTCGGATCGGAAATATACCCATGCCCGTCGGTGGAGATTTTCGTCCC
>DJPP01000078.1 GCA_002438575.1 Oscillospiraceae bacterium UBA6409
ACGGTGGCCAGACGGGAGTTGTTGTTGGGGTCGCCGCTGCCGCCCTGCTTCACCGCCACGATGATCTCCTTGGCGATCTTGGTAAACGCGGCGCTGCGCTTGGCATCGGCCGCCCCCTTGGTCTTCTGAATATTGTGCCACTTGGAATGTCCTGACATGGTTTACTTCTCCTTTATGCAGTATTGGATGATCTCGCGGCTGTGCGAGGTCGAACATAAGACGTCGACTGCGGGGAATGCCTCTGCCAACCGGTCTCGCAGTGCGGGGCATACCACGTTCTCTGTGGGGAAGTGCCCTGCGTCGATCAGGTTCAGTCCCTCCGTGTCCAAAAAGTCGTTATATTTCAGGTCGGAGGTCACAAAGGTGTCGCAGCCTGCGGCAATAGCCTGCGGAATATAGCAGCCGCAGGCGCCGCCGCCCACCGCCACCCGGTGTACCGGCCGTCCCGCGTCCACATAGCGCAGACCGTTGCATCCTAACAATTCTATCACAGAATGGGTGAACTCCACAAGGGGTATTTCACATTTTAACGTGCCGATCCGCCCTATTTTTTCCTCTGTCAGCATTTCCAGGTCGGAAAGGCCCAGCTTCTGCGCCAAAACCTCATTGACGCCCCCTGCCGCCGCATCCAGATTGGTGTGCATACAGATGGCGGCGATGCCGTGGCGTATCAGCTCTGTCAGTACCCTTCCCTGCCGGTCATCGGTGCGGACTGTCTGTACCTGGTGCCACGCACAGTTCATCACCGGATGGTGCGCCGCGATCAGCTGGCAGTCTTTTTCGATGGCCTCAGCCACCACCTGCGGCGTTATGTCCAGCGCTGCCAGAACGCGGCGCACCTCCGCTGCCGGGTCGCCCACCAGCAGTCCCACATTGTCCCAGCTCTCCGCCAATTCCCGCGGTGCCCAGGCGTACAGATACTGCTCGATGTCCCGTACCGTTGTCATAGCATTTTCCTCTTTTCTTCTATCTGCCGTGCCAATGCTTCCGCGGTCTCTGCCCGGCGCAGGGCGTCTTCCCTGCCGCTGCGGCGCAGACCTTTCGCGATATGAAGCAGCTTTTCGATGTGCTGGGCGAGATAATCCGCATACAGCGGGTCGCCGTCCAACAGAACACCGGTCAGCGTCTGTAACTCCGTCAGCGCCGGACACACACCGCCGTTCACGCGCAGCACCGGATACAGGTAATTCTTGTCCCATACCAGTCGTTCTTCTGTAAAGGCATATCCGTTTACAGATAGCCATCGGCGCAGCTCTGCGGCCTTTGTCATGGGCTGAAGCAGCAGCGTATGCGCGCCGTCCTTCGTCCAGGCTGCACTTTCCAGGATGGCGATGATGGTCTCTCCGCCCATGCCGGCGATGACCACTGTATCCACCTCGTCCGGTGCGATATCCCGCAGCCCGTCGCACAGGCGGAAGTCCATCCCCTCCACGCCGTATTCCTCCGCAGTCCGCCGCGCGTGGGCCAGAGGCTCCGCGCCGATATCCGCGGCAATGGCGCTTTGGGTGCGTCCCCTCTGCAGTAGCCATACCGGTAGATACCCGTGGTCCGTGCCCACGTCCGCCAGACGGCAGCCCGCCGGAACCATGTCTGCCAGCAGCTGGAGCCGCGGCTGTAATTGCAGTTGTCTCTCCATAGCTCCCTACACAAATGGCCACGCATACGCAAGCGTATGCGTATGCGTGGCATTATTTTTTCTTACTCAGCGATGGGCTTGTTGGCTTCCTCGTTCACCAGCTCCAGCAGCTTGTCCACATCGATACCGTGAACGGCGCAGGCCTCCTCCACCGTCTCGCCGCGGGAGGACGGGCAGCCCAGGCAGTGCATACCGATGGACAGGAAGATGGGCGCCGTCTGGGGAGCAACGTCCAGAATATCACCGATAATGGTGTCTTTCGTGATCTCGATCATGTTGGAAAACCTCCAAATACATTATTGTGCTGATAGTATACCCCAAAATGCCGGAACTTTCAACAGGATTTTTCTCATCCTGCGCTATAAAAACCGCCCTCCGGCGTACCGGAGGGCGGTCTATTCTATCTACTTAACAGTGTGCAGTCAGCAGATCAGCCGTTCTCACGCATCTTGGCGAAGCAGTCGCTGCAGTATACAGGACGATCGCTCTTGGGCTCGAAGGGCACCTTGGCCTCGCCGCCGCAGGCAGCGCAGACAGCGGTGAAATACTCACGGGGACCACGGGCAGCGTTCTTGCGCGCGTCGCGGCAGGCCTTGCAGCGCTGGGGCTCGTTCTGGAAGCCGCGCTCAGCGTAGAACTCCTGCTCACCGGCGGTGAAAACGAACTCGTTGCCGCACTCTTTGCACACTAAGGTCTTGTCTTCGTACATGATTTTACCCTCTCTTTGAGAAAAAATATATTGCGCTCAGCCTTTGCTGATATCGCCGGATAAAAGCTGCCGCGCTATTTTGCGGCGCAAACGCTGCACGGCGTTGTCCACCGATTTGGGGGACCGGCCCACAGTTTCTGCGATCTCACGGCAGGTGAGACCGTCCAGATAATACCCTAAAATCTTTACCTCGAATTCGGACAGCAGCTTGCGCGCGTTTTCCAGCAGAGCAGCAGTTTTTTCGCGGTCGATGACCCAACCTTCGGGATCGACATGGGCAAAGGAGAGATTCGCGTCAAAGAAAGAGGTATCCAAAGGAACGGCTTGGTTCAGCGGTGAATGCTTCCCGGAGGCGGCTGCACGCAGCACAGAGTACAAACGACGCCGGATACACGTCTCGGCAAAGGTGCACAACGAGGCCTCGTGCCCCGGTTCGTACTCCCGTATTGCCTTGATCAGACCGAACATTCCCTCCTGCAAAAGGTCCTCGCTGTCTCCTCCCGCCAGAAAGTACGGACGGGCACAGGAGCGCACCAGGCGGTGGTAACGCCCCACCAGGATCTCCTCGGCGTCGCGGCTGCCCTGCTTCACCAGGGCGCACAGCGCCTCGTCGCTCAGCGTTTGCAGATGGTCGTATTCAGCCCTTGTATCATTCACCATATACTATTATACCTTTTTACAAAATAATTTGTCAAGTCAATCGTGTAACTTTGTCAAAAATAACTCAAATCCGACGGCTTTCTTGCGGAGAATCACCGAAAAATTCCGCCGAACCGTCTCTGTACCCTACAATTCCAGTTGCTGCTGGCTCGTAAACGCGATGTGCAGATGCGCATAGGCCTTCTGCGTGACGCAGCGCCCTCTGGGCGTGCGGGTCAAAAAGCCGATCTGCATCAGGTACGGCTCGTAGACGTCCTCCAGCGTCACCGACTCCTCACCGATGGTGGCCGCCAGTGTATCCAGGCCCACCGGACCGCCGCCGTAGTTCTCGATGATAGCCCGCAGCATCCGTCGATCTACGTTGTCCAGACCCAGATGGTCTACCTCCAGCGCCAACAGCGCCTTATCCGCTACGGACTTGGTGATAACGCCGTCGGCCATCACCTGGGCAAAGTCCCGCACCCGCCGCAGCATCCGGTTGGCGATACGGGGCGTGCCCCGGGACCGCCGTGCGATCTCCATAGCGCCCTCCGGCTCAATGGACACGTTCAGGATACCGGCGCTGCGCGTCACGATCTTTGCCAGCTCCTCGGGTGTGTAGAGCTCCAGCCGCAGCGTCACGCCAAATCGGTCGCGCAGCGGTGCGGACAACGACCCCGCCCGTGTTGTGGCGCCGATCAGCGTAAATTTCGGCAGATCCAGCCGGATAGAGTTGGCCGAAGGTCCCTTGCCGATGATGATATCGATGGCATAGTCCTCCATGGCCGGGTACAGGATCTCCTCCACCGCCCGGTTCAGCCGGTGTATCTCATCCACGAACAGGATATCGTTCTCACTCAGATTCGTCAACAGCGCCGCCAGGTCCCCGGGCTTTTCGATAGCCGGTCCGGAGGTAATGCGGATATTCACGCCCATCTCCTGGGCGATGATGCCTGCCAGCGTGGTCTTGCCCAGTCCCGGAGGGCCGTGCAGCAGCACATGGTCCAGTGACTCTGTCCGCCTCCGTGCCGCCTCGATAAAGATGGACAGGTTTTGCTTGGCTTTCTCCTGCCCGATATATTCCGCCAGTGTGTGGGGCCGGAGAGAGCCCTCGTTGGCATCCTCGCCGAGAAACGTCTTGGCAACGATAGGCTCCTCGTACAGGTCCGCCCCGAAATCAATGCTCATGTGCGCCCCTCCCCTACTTCATCATGCGCTTCAGCGCCTGCCGGATGATATCCTCCAGCGTCAGTGTCTCCATGTCGATATCCCTCAGCGCCGCGGCGATCTCCGCGCTGCCATAGCCCAGCACCGCCAGTGCCGCCTGCGCCTCGCCTTTCTTGCTGTGGGGCACCGCGGCCATCGCGGGCGCACCGCCCTTAACGGATGTACCGCCCAGCGCCTCCTCCCGTGCCAGCTTGTCCTTCAACTCCAGTATCACCCGCTGGGCGATCTTTTTTCCGATGCCGTTGGCGGCGGTCAGCGCTTTTTCATCCTCCGTCACCACCGCCAGTGCCAGCTGTTGGGGCGTTACGGCGGACAGGATAGACAACGCAGCCCTGGGGCCTACGCCGGATACGCCGATCAGCAGCTTGAAGCTCCGCAGCTCACTTTGATCGGCAAAGCCGAACAGCTCCATAGCGTCCTCCCGGACATTCAAATAGGTGTACAGCTTAGCCTGCGCGCCCTTTTTCAGCTGGGAGAGCGTATAGTTCGTCGTGGCGCAGGCATAGCCCACGCCGCCGCAGTCAATGACCGCCAGCCCCGCGTCGATCTCCGCCACGGTACCGTTCACGTAGTAATACATATCAGACAGTCTCCTTCACGTCGGGGTCCTTCCGCCGCAGCAGGCTGGTAGCGCTGCGGGCATGGCACATGGCGATAGCCAGCGCGTCTGCCGCGTCGTCCGGCTTCGGCACTGCCTTCAGCTTCAAAAGCCGCTTCGTCATGTCCATTACCTGCTTCTTGTCCGCCAGACCGTAGCCGGCCACCGCCTGCTTCACCTGCATGGGGGTATATTCGAATATGGGTACGCCCAGTCGCTCCGCCGTACACAGGATCACACCCCGCCCGTGGGCCACGGCGATACCTGTGGTGATGTTCTTGCTGAAAAACAGCTCCTCAATGGCGATCTCATCGGGCTTCAGCTGTGCGATCAGCGCAGCCATGTCGTTTTCGATCTGTACCAGACGTGTTGCCAGCGGCAGTCCTGCCTCGGTAGTCACAGCGCCGTATTGCAGCATTTGCACGCTGCCCCGGTTCGATTCGATCAGCCCGAAGCCCACAATGGCGATGCCGGGGTCGATACCCAGTATACGCATAGCTGTGCCCACCTCCCAACATTTGTTCTATTATAGCAAACCGCAATAAAAATAGCAACAAAAACCGCCCGGAAAACCGGGCGGTCGGCATACTTTCTGTATGGCAAGCCGGGGCAACGCTGTATTGGCGGAAAAGGCACGCAAAGGCTCATGCGCGGGGGTGCGCCTTGTTATACACATCCTTCAGCTGCTTTTTGATGACGTGGGTATAGATCTGTGTGGAGCTGATATCCGCGTGACCCAGCATTTCCTGAATGGACCGCAGATCGGCGCCGTTTTCCAGCAGGTGTACGGCAAAGGAATGGCGCAGGGTGTGTGGTGTGATATCCTTCTCGATGCCCGCTTTTTCCTGATAGTATTTGATGATCTTCCAGAAGCCCTGGCGGCTCATGCGCTCGCCACTCATATTCACAAACAGCGCCTGTTCATCCTCATCGGCGATAAGCCGGGGGCGGATATCCCGCACGTAGTCCTCCAGCGCCTTCACCGCAGCGGGATACAGCGGTACAATGCGCTCTTTTCCCTTGCTGCGGCAGCGGATAAAGCCGGCGGACAAATTGACGTCGCTGACGTCCAGCCCGATCAGCTCACTGACACGGATGCCGGTGGCGTACAGCAGCTCCAGCATGGCGTGATCGCGGAAGCCTTTTTCGTCCACGCATTTGGGCTGCTCCAGAAACATCTCTACCTCCCGGTTGGTGAGGATCTCCGGATACTTTCGTTCTACCTTCATGGCAACCACGCTCTTAGCCGGGTTACTCTTCACGGCGCCGCACTGCACCATGTAGGCATAAAACGACTTGATGGACGCTGTGGACCGCGTGACTGTGGCGGGGCTTTTGCCGCTGTGGGTCATATGCAGCAGATACTCATTGATCGTCTCCTTCTTCACCTTCCGCATATCCGTTATGCCGACGGAAAGCAGCCAGTTGTGAAACTGGGTCAGATCGCGTATATAGGAGCTGAGGGTATTGGCGGAGGCGTGCTTTTCCTCGGTCAGATAGTCGCGGTATGCCGCGATAAAGTCCGTCATGTGTCCCTCACTCCTCTCTCTTTCAAGTCAAGCCCGGCATCAGCCATGCAAAAAGCCGCGGCACCAGGGCGCACTCCGCCACTGTGCCGGTCAGCAATACAAACACACAAATGATCGCGCTCCGCCGGTCTCTCACCTCCGGCTTTTGGCGTTCTGCCCGGCGCCACGCACACGCAAAGCTGTCCGCCGCGATCGTCAGCAAGCAGGGCACGGTGAATAAGCACCGCAGTCCCAGCGCCGCCAGCGCCAGTATCACGCCCTGCTTCCCCAGCGCAGCGGCAAAGCACTGCACCGCGAACGACAGAAAAAAACCCTGTGCCGCGCACGTCAGCGGGATCAGCATCACGCCCCAGGCTGTGCAGCCCAGCAGAAATGCCGCGGCCGGATAGCGCAGATAGGTCCATAGGACCTGCCACAGCCCCGCGCTGCGCGGTTCTTCTGCGTTCAGCCTCGCATAGCCCGTCACATAGCGGCTCAACGATAGCAGGTCCTCCGACGCCACTGTCCGACCCGCTAAAAAGCCCGCCAGGATCCCGGCGGCAAGAAACAGGCACAGTATGTACAGCCGCGCCTTTGGCGGCTGGAGAACAGGCATACGGCGATGACGCAGCTTCATGGGGCTCACCTCGTCCACAGTGTATGAGCCAAGCCCTCGGGATAGACGTGTCAAAACGCAATAATAAATATATGGCAAAATTCACAAAACCGCAAGGGGTTTTCCGCAAAAACATATTTTTTGTAAATTATGTCAAAATGTTATGT
>DJPP01000061.1 GCA_002438575.1 Oscillospiraceae bacterium UBA6409
TCAAAAATACCACAAACAGACAGCAAATGCAATAGAAACTTGTCGAAAACCAACATTTTCGTTCGACACACAGCGACCACATTCGACAAAAAGCGGCGTTTTGGAGGCAAAGAGATTTTTTCTACCGATATTTCGTCACTATAACCGTGCATAAAATTATTGTTATGATTGCTAAAAGGCACTTTGCTCGCAATACGTCTAATTGCTGTTTCGAATAAAAAACAACACCCTTTCGGGTGTTGTCCTTTGGAGCTTGTGGCCGGATTTCCCCCGCAAGGAGGGATGAACTTCGACTCTGGACAAGCTCAACAAAAAAACAACACCCTTTCGGGTGTTGCTTTTTGGAGCTTGTGGCCGGATTCGAACCGGCGACCTGCTCATTACGAGTGAGCTGCTCTGCCAGCTGAGCCACACAAGCATCAACGCAGATGGTAGTATAGCACACTTCGCCGGCGCCGTCAACCGCTTTTCCGGCGAAGAGCGCGTTTTTCTGCTCCGCCTACTTTTGAAGTGGGTACGTACCGGGAACGGAAATACATAATGTAATCGTTTTTTGACGATGGCCATGGATCTCCCGGAAAAGTAAGGAAAACGCCGCCGGCTGCGCGCTGCGCGGCAACGGGCACTTACGGAAAATGCCCCGTATATTTTCTCGTTCCGGTATACTTTTCACACAAAACAGCACGACAACGGCAACCCAGGGGCCTTTACGTCAATTTGACATAATTCTACATGACATAATTTTTACAATGAGTTATCCACAGTTTCCACCACTTTTTCCACACTGAGAAATCGCTTGTAATTACGCCGATTTTTCTTGTTATGGAAGAAAATGTAAGTGCCGGGAAGCACCGCTTTCACCTGCGAAACATACGCCATTAAATTTACATAATGTCATATCATGGAGAAGAACGAAGGATAAAGGCGTGATGATTTCCATAACATCGCCGCCGACGGTCGGTTGACAAAAAGCACCCCCGAAAACGGGGGTGCTTGGTCATAGCACAGGCGCGCCCAGGTCCATGGTGGCGTAGGCGTTCAGGTCAAGGCCGGCTATGCGGCCCGCCTGATACTCGTAGTAGCCCTGGGCACCGATCATGGCGCCGTTGTCGCCGCACCACTTCAGCGGCGGCAGATACAGCTTCACCCCGGCCTTATCACAGGCGGCCTGCAGGTCGGCGCGGATCACGGAATTGGCCGCCACGCCGCCGGCGGCTACCAGCGTTCTGCGCCTGGTCAGTTCCAGCGCACGCATGGCGCGGGGCACCAATTCACCGGACACGGCGCGGGCAAAGTCACGGGCAAGCGCCGGAGCATCCAGGGCTTCGCCCTTCTGCTGGGCGTTGTGGGCCAGGTTCACCACGGCGGTCTTCAGCCCGGAAAAGCTCATATCCAGTTCCGATCCGGCCACATGGGCGCTGGGCAGGTCGTACACGCCGCCCGGGGACTGCTGCGCCAGCTGGTCCATGGGCCTGCCGCCGGGATAGGGCAGACCCAGCACCCGCGCCGCCTTGTCGAAGCATTCGCCGGCGGCGTCGTCGCGGGTGGCGCCCAGCACGGTCATGTCGGTGTAATCGGCTACATCTACGATAAGGGTATTACCGCCGGAGATAGCCAGTGCCACGAAGGGCGGCTCCAGTTCCGGAAAGGCCAGATAGTTGGCGGCAATGTGCCCCCGCACATGGTGCACCGGGATCAGAGGCACGCCCATCGCATAGGCGGCAGATTTGGCAAAGCTGACACCTACCAGCACCGCGCCGATGAGTCCCGGCGCGTAGGTGACGGCCACGGCGTCGATGTCCTTTTTGGTCAGTCCGGCGTCAGACAGCGCCTTGTCCGTCAGGGCGGCAATGGCCTGCACGTGCTTGCGGGAGGCGATCTCCGGCACCACACCGCCGTAGAGGGCGTGCATATCCGCCTGGGACAATATGGCGTCGGACAGCAGCGTCCGCCCGTCCCGGACCACAGCCACCGCCGTCTCGTCGCAGGAGGACTCGAAAGCTAATATGTTCATTGCGCCGCCTCCTCCGTGTAGTATTTCGTCAGGATCAGGGCATCCTCCTTGGGCAGGTCGTAGTAGTTGCGGCGGCGGCCCACCTCGCGGAAGCCGAAGCCCTGATACAGCGCGATGGCCGCGGTGTTGGAGGGCCGCACCTCCAGCGTCAGGAACGCCAGCCGGTTGCCGCGGGCGAAGTTGTCGAATACCTGCAAAAGCTGGGCCGCCACGCCCTGCCGGCGGCGGGAGGGGTCCACCGCCACGTTGGTGATATAGCCCTCGTCGGCGGCTACCAGCAATCCTGCGTAGCCGATGACTTTCTCCGTCTCCGGCTCCAGCGCCACCAAAAAGGCCGCGCACTGGTTGTCCAGCTCCTCGGCCAGCATCTGCCGGGACCAGGGGCGGGAGAAGCAGGCCAGCTCCAGCGCCGCCACCTCGTTCAAATGCTCCGCCGCCATGGGTACGATCTTGATATGTTTCATTCTGTCGTTTCCTCTATCGTTTCTTCTGCGAGATCCTCCGCCTCGACCACGTAGCCGTCATCGGTACCTTTGTCATCGGAGAAATCGTTTTCCATAAACCACTTGTACGCCCGCTTGCCGATGAGCCTTGTTTCGGCGAGGTCCAGTCCGCCGCCGATCACCGCCCCCACACCGGGGACCATCTTGCCCAGGTTGACAAGCCCTTTTGTGCCGAACTTGGTCACAAGGCGAAAGCCTACGGCCTGATTGATCTTTACCAGCAGCTTGCCGGGAACCTTCTTTACCATCCCTGTGGCCAGCTTAACGCCGAACTTGATGCCGAACTGCTTGACGATCTTGCTGACAGCCACACCGGCCAAACAGGCATACACAAACGTCTGCGTCTGGTCGCTGTTCAGGTCGTAGCCTGCCATGTACGCCGTGCAGGCGATCATACGCATCTGCACATAGAGCACGCTGCCTATGTTGGCCGGAATGGATACCGGCAGTGTGATGAGGCCGCCGAAGCCGGTGATAAACCCGGACGTGGCACATTTCATGACCTGGTTGTTTATCATAGCCCGTGCTGCGGCGGGCGGGGTATTCCGCCGCAGATAATCCTCCGCCATCTCGGCTACGGACGGACTGACGTGGGGAATGCCGTGCATCGCCTTTTCATAGCAGCTGTCCAGCAGCTTCATCATATCCTCCGGGGAAATGCGCTTCGTATTGTTGCTCATACGCCGACCTCCTGTATGTTCTCATAAAAGGGTTTGCGATTTCCGCGCGTTATCCCTTCGCCTCCAGCCAGTTTTTTCCGCAGTGAGCGTCCACCGTCAGGGGAACGGACAGCACGGCGGCGTGTTCCATCTCCTCCGTGAGGATACGCTTCACCTGCGCCTGCTCGTCCTCCGGACACTCGGCGATCAGCTCGTCGTGGACCTGCATCAGCAGTCGGGCACGCAGGCCCTCCCGCTTCAGCCGGTCGTGGACACGCACCATCGCCAGCTTCATGATATCGGCAGCGCTGCCCTGCACCGGCATATTCAGCGCCACCCGCTTGCCGAATTCCCGCAGGTTGAAATTACTGCTCTTCAGCTCCGGCAGGGGGCGACGGCGGTGCATCATGGTCTGTACGTAGCCGTCCTGCTCCGCCTGCGCCACTACGTCGGTCATATACTGCCGCAGGGCGCTGTACGTCTCGAAATAGCGGTCCATGTACGCCTTGGCCTCCGCCACGGTGACGCCGATGTCCTGAGCCAGTGCAAAGGCGGAGATGCCGTACACGATGCCGAAATTCACCGCCTTGGCCCGGCGGCGCAGCTCCGGCGTCACCTCATCCTCCGGCACGTGGAAGACCTTGGCGGCGGTGGCGGTGTGGAAGTCCGTGCCGGACAGGAATGACGCCTGCATGACCTTGTCGCCGGACATATGTGCCAGCAGGCGCAGCTCGATCTGGGAGTAGTCCGCGTCCACCAGCACACAACCCTCCGCCGCCGTGAACATCCGCCGCAGCTGGCTGCCCAGCTCGGTGCGGGTGGGGATATTCTGCAAATTCGGCTCCGTGGAGCTGAGCCGCCCGGTGGCGGTGACAGTCATCTGGAAGCTGGTGCGTATCCGGCCGTCCACGTCGATGACCTTCATCAGCCCGTCCACATAGGTGCTCTTCAGCTTGGTGTACTGGCGGAAGCACAGCACGTCGTCCACGATGGGGTAGGTGTGGCGCAGCTTTTCCAGCACATCGGCGTTGGTGGACCAGCCGGTCTTCGTTTTTTTGCCGTGGGGCAGCTGCAATTTCTCGAACAGGATATATCCCAGCTGCTTGGGGGAGTTGATGTTGAACGTCTCCCCGGCGGCATCATAGATGGCCTGTTCCACGCGGTCCGTGGTCTTCTGCAGAGCTGCGCCGAAATCCGCCAGGGCCTCCCGGTCCACCAGGAATCCGGCCGTCTCCATATCCGCCAGCACACGGCACAACGGCAGCTCGACATCATGATACAGCCGTTCCATGCTCAGCTCCCGCAGCTTGGGCGCAAGCGTCCCATGCAGGGCGGACACGGCGGAGGTATAGCTGATAAGGGCTGTCTGGGCGGCGATGTTCTCCCCAGCCAGGGGGTTGAAGGCGTCCGGCGCCAGATGATCGGGCCGGGGCAGCTGCTCGTTATAGTAGGTGACAAACAACCGCTGCAGGTCATAGCTGCCGGCGGTGGCGTCCGCCAGATAGGCGGCCAGCGCCGTGTCGAAGATAAACCCGTCGGCGGGCAGCCCCTGGGCCAGCAGGGCGCGCATCATGTCCTTGATATTGTGGCCCACCTTCCGGATATCCGGCGCAAACAGGGCGGACAGCAGCGCCCGCCAATCGCCGGCATATCGGTTTACATAAATTTCCACCATCAGAGAGCTGTCCGCCCCAGTTTCACACTCCACCGCCAGCGCCGCCAGGTCCGGCGTACCATATACGGTCACGTGCGCCGCCTCGCGCCACAGGACCAGGCACACCTCGGCACGCTCGGCCGTCTCCAGTATCTCCGCCTCCGCAGCATATGTGGGCAGCTCCTCCGGTACACAGGCTGGGGAGAGCTGGTATTTATCGATGAGCTTCTGGAATTCCAGCTTCAAAAACAGGTCATACAGCTCCGGCTTGAAGGGCTGGCGCAGGTTGTCCTCCGGGTCAAAATCCAGCGGCGCATTTGTGTCGATGGTGGCCAGCCAGTAGCTGTGGCGGGCGGAGGTCTCGCCGTCTTTGAGTTTACATAAAAAACCAGGCTTCAGGGGTACGCTGTCGATATTCGCGTACACGTCGTCGATGGAGCCATATTGCTGTACCAGCGCCATGGCGGTCTTTTCGCCAATGCCGGGCACACCGGGGATATTGTCGCTGCTGTCGCCGGCCAGGGCCTTCAGGTCGATCATGTGGATGGGGTCAAAGCCGTACTCCGCCCGGAAGGTGGCCTCGGTCATGCAGCGGTCGCTGTCCGGCCCCTTGCCGCCGGTCAGCAGACGCACATGGGTGTGGGCGGTGATCAGCTGCAGGCTGTCCCGGTCGCCGGTGGCGATGACGCAGTCCCAGCCGGCGGCCTCGCACTTGCGGCTGATGGTGCCGATCAGATCGTCGGCCTCGTAGCCGGACAGCTCATAGCAGGGCACGGACATGGCATCAAGCACCTGCTTCAGCGGCAGCATCTGCTCGGCCAGCTCCTCGGGCATACCCTTGCGATTGGCTTTATAGGCCACGTCGGCCTTATGCCGGAATGTCGGCTCCCGCCGGTCGAAGGCCGCGCACACGGCGTCCGGATTCTCCTGGTCCAGCAGCTTCTGCAGCATGGTGACAAAGCCGTAAATGGCGTTTGTGTGCAGCCCCTGCCGTGTGGTCAGCAGGCGCGCCTTCCCAACGCCGTAATAGGCGCGGTTGACGATACTGTTGCCGTCGAGAACCATCAGTTTCATAGGTGAGCCTCCGTTTTGTGATCATTTCTGACTTATTATACGCCGATTTTCCCGCCAACACAACCACTTCTGCGCCGGAACGGTTTCGACTTTTACGCCGCCTGACCGCCCACCCTTGCTTTTCCTCGGGATTGCCGCAGACTTGCGGAGAAAGCGCATCACGATATATTGCGCGAAAACGTCTGTTAATAATCATGTATACAGCTATATGTTCTGTTATTGTAACGATATATCGGTTGAATTCGGCGTTTTATCTCCAAAACACTGCTTTTTGTCGAATACGGTCGCTGGGTGTCGAACGAAAATGTTGCTTTTCGACAAATTGCCCTTGCATTTACTGTCTGTTTGTGGTATTTTTGATAGCGTCAAAGCGGTTCGTGGTGTGTTTGGAGGGAATTACGTGCCGTTAAATTATGTTAAAGGGGAAAGTGAATATGGAGAACAAGATCACTGTATGCGTTGCGGATGCGGATCAGGCGTATCGGAAGGAGCTGTGCGATTTCTTGAAGAAGCAGGGGGACGTGTGTCTGATCGGTGACACCGCCGACGGCCGCGAGGCGCTGGCGATGGTGGAGGCACAGCACCCCGCCGTGCTGGTGCTGGACACGGTGCTGCCCGGTCTGGACGGCACGGGCATCCTGCGGCGGCTGAAGGGCAAGTCCGAGACGCGGTGCATCGTGGTGACGGAATTCCGCACCGCCGAGGCGGCCCGGGACATCCGCGACGCCGGCGCCTATGCATTTCTGCCCAAGCCGGCGGACGACACCTCGGTGCTGGAGCATATCCGCCACGCGGCGGGCCCGCGCTGCGACCTGCCGTTACAGCAGCTGGAGATGATGGTCACGGCCATCATCCA
>DJPP01000044.1:0-2726 GCA_002438575.1 Oscillospiraceae bacterium UBA6409
ATCCTGTCCGCCTTCTTCATCCTGTTCTTCTACTGCGCGCTGGGCGGCTACTGCATCAAGTACACCATCCTGAACATCGGCGACCTGTTCGGCGCCTCCTTCGGCACCAACGGGATGAACGGCACCCAGGTCTTCGGCGCGTTCATGAGCAGCCCGGTGGAGAGCATCATCTTCGGCCTGATCTTCGTGGTCATCACCATGCTCATCGTCCTCGGCGGCGTGGGCGGCGGCATCGAGAAGGTGTGCTCCGTGGGTATGCCCGCCCTGTTCGTGGCGCTGCTGATCTGCATCATCCGCGCCTGCACCCTGGACGGCATCGACACCACCGTGGCGGTGCTGCAGGCGGACGGCTCCGTGCTGGAGCAGGTGGTCCACGGCAGCGCGCTGGACGGCCTGAAGTATATGTTCTCCCCCAGCTTTGCCTCTGACGTGGGCTACTACGTCCCCTCCGCCCTGGCAGACGGCGCCAAGACCGTGGAGATCAACGGCGTCGTCCGCGACGTCGTGGCCTACCAGTCCGGCACCCCCAGCGTCTTCGACGTCATCTCCACCGCCGGTGGTCAGATGTTCTTCTCCCTGTCCCTGGGCATGGGCGCCATGATCACCTACGGCTCCTACCTGCAGAAGAAGGAGAATCTGCAGAAGAACGCCCTGCTCATCATCATCATGGACAGCCTGGTGGCCCTGATGGCCGGCCTGTGCGTTATGCCCGCCCGCTTCGCGCTGGATCCCGCCGGCAACATCGGTTCCGTGAACCTGCTGTTCGTCGCCATGCAGAACGTGTTCAGCCGCATGGGCGGTCTTGGCCCCATCTTCGGCATCCTGTTCTACCTGCTGGTGGTGTTCGCCGCCATCTCCTCCTCCATCTCCCTGTTGGAGACTGTGGTGGCCCACTTCGTGGATAAGGCCCGTATCGAGGGCAAGGGCGACAAGCGCAAGAGCTACACCCTCATCGCCGCCGCCTGCGTGGCCGTGGGCTGCATCCTGGTCTGCGCCGACCGTCTGGGCGGTGCCGGCATCGCACCTATCGATCTGCTGCACCTGAGCTCTCCCGCAGGCTGGAACACCACCTGGCTGGGCTTCTGGGATGCACTGGCCGAGGGCTTTATGATGCCCCTGGGCGCCCTGCTGATGTCCCTGATGATCGGCTGGGAGGTGGGTCCCGAGTTCGTCAAGGAGGAGTGCGAGCAGTCCGGTCATACCATGGGCAGCTACGGCTTCTTCAAGGTCTGCATCAAGTACATCACCCCGCTGTGCATGATCCTCATCCTGTACGGCTCCATCAAGGGCAACTTCTTCTAAGAGAGAAGCGTGCCGCCCGCAAGGGTCTCCGACAAGTTCAAAACCCTGCCGCCCTCACGGGCGGCGGGGTCTTGATAAATATCTGTTAGCTTGTTTCCGGGACCGCCATCCCGTCGACATCTCTCCTGACAGATCGAAAAGACCGCCGTCCGGCGGTCTTTTTTGTTCCCCCTCCCCGTCTGTTAATAAACCTACAATCTGTTTCTCCAAAAGAAAATCATTCGCCATCCGTTGCAAAAAGCATGGAACCTCGCCAAAAGCCGAACGGTTCAATGTAAAAAAGAAGCAAAAACCATATAAAATATGCGAAAAAATCCGTTCACAGAATGTTAAAAATGTACAATATGACGCTCGATTTTTATAAAAACTGCTAATTGCGGGCGGAAACAGTTTCCTGTATACTTTTTTCAGGCAGTCTTCACAGGACATTTTATCCCGTGAAGAAATACCTGCGGGGCATGGCGGTGCCCCGTGCCGTTTCCTGTCAATAGACAAGGCGCGGCAAAATATATCAGCTTCTGCGGCGACGTAGGGGCAAAAATCTGTTAAGGAGAGAAAACAATGGAAGAAAGAAAAGGCTTTGGAACCAATTTCGGGTTCCTGATGGCCGCGGTCGGCTCTGCAGTCGGCCTGGGCAACATCTGGGGCTTCCCCAATAAGATGGGCGCCTCCGGCGGCTTCACGTTCCTCATCATCTATCTGATCCTGGCGGTCCTGTGCGGCTTCATCGTTATGGTGGGCGAGCTGGCCATCGGCCGCAAGACCGGTCACGGCGCCGTGGGCGCGTACAAGGCTCTGTCCAAGAAGTTCAGCTGGATGGGCTGGCTGGGCATCCTGTCCGCCTTCTTCATCCTGTTCTTCTACTGCGCCCTGGGCGGCTACTGCATCAAGTACACCGTTCTGAACATCGGCGATCTGTTCGGTGCCGGCTTCGGCTCCAATGGCCTGTCCGGCGGCGAAATTTTCGGCAACTTCCTGGGCAGTCCCACTGAGGGTATTATCTACGGCCTTATTTTCGTGGTGCTGACCATGCTCATCGTTATGGGTGGCGTCGGCGGCGGCATCGAGAAGGTCTGCTCCGTGGGTATGCCCGCCCTGTTCGTGGCCCTGCTGATCTGCATCATCCGCGCCTGCACCCTGGAGGGTACCGACGTGGCCGTGCAGATCCTGCAGGCGGACGGTTCTCTCGTGGAGGGCGTTGTTAACGGCAGTGCTCTGGACGGTCTGAAGTACATGTTCTCCCCCGGCTGGGCGGCCAATGTCGGCTATTATGTGCCCGCCAAGGCGGTTGTTGACGGCGTGGAGGTTTCCTCCATCATGGTCAATGGCGTGGCACAGGCCATCGTCTCCTACCAGTCCGGCGCTCCCAGCATCTTTAACGTTGTTTCCACCGCTGGCGGCCAGATGTTCTTCTCCCTGTCTCT
>DJPP01000044.1:2778-6169 GCA_002438575.1 Oscillospiraceae bacterium UBA6409
AGGAGAACCTGCAGAAGAACGCTCTGCTGATCATCATCATGGATACCATGGTGGCGCTGATGGCCGGTCTGTGCGTCATGCCCGCCCGCTTCGCGCTGGATCCCGCCGGCAACATCGGCGGCCCCAAGCTGCTGTTTATCACCATGCAGAACGTGTTCCACTCCATGGGCACACTGGGCCCCATCTTCGGCATCCTGTTCTATCTGCTGGTGGTGTTTGCCGCCATCTCTTCCTCCATCTCCCTGCTGGAGGTCATCGTGGCCCACTTCGTGGATAAGGCCCGTATCGAGGGCAAGGGTGACAAGCGCAAGAAGTACACCCTGATCGCCGCGGCTCTGGTGGGCCTGGGCTGCATCCTGGTCTGCGCCGACTGCCTGGGTTCCAGCGGTATCGCACCGGCCAATATACTGAATATAGCGGAACCCAAGAACTGGGCGGCTGACTGGCTGGACTTCTGGGATGCACTGTCCGAGGGCGTTATGATGCCGCTGGGCGCCCTGCTGATGTGCCTGATGATCGGCTGGGAGATCGGCCCCGAGTTCGTCAAGGAAGAGGCGGAGCAGTCCGGTCATTCCATGGGCAGCTACGGCTTCTTCAAGGTCTGCGTCAAGTTCATCACCCCGCTGTGCATGATCCTCATCCTGTACGGCCAGATCAAGGAGTTCTTCTTCTAAGTAAATGCAGAGCGCCGGAGCAATGCTCCGGCGCTCTTTCTGCCGCAAAAAGGCCGGGCGCTTTCAGCGCCCGGCCTTTTGTTTACTTAAGCGTAATGCTGTTCTGCAGTACGGCAACGCTGTACAGCAGCAGCACGTCCGCCTCCTCCGGGAAGGTCTCCACCCGCGCCAGCGCGTCAGTGGAGATATAGCGGATGTCCACCGCGTATACGGTGCGATAGCCGCCCGCCAGCAGGGGGATCAGGCTGCTGCCGAAGGAGTCACGCACCACCACCAGCGTCCGGTCATTCTCCGCCGCCGGGTTTTCAACGCGCAGCAGGGACTTGCTGCCGCCCAGGAACAGGTCATAGGGCGACTCCTTCGCCGCGGTGAAGTCGTACAGGCCGCCGGTGGTATCCGTCTCATAGTCATACACCGTGCAGCCGTCCAGCAGAGGAGAGGTGACATAGGACAGAACATCCGCTTCCAGCGGCTCCGGCGTTTTGCCCCAGTAGCTGCCGTGGAATTCACCCGCCAGCGCGCACAGCGTCTCCTCCGTCGTGTCCGGCAGGGTCGCGCCCATGGCGTCCGCCAGCGCCTGCGCCACCGGGTGCAGCTGCTCCTGACGCCAGTGGGGGTCGGTACGGTAGTAATCCTCCAGCGCCAGCAGCGGCGCGATGTCGATGCTCTCCACCGGCAGACGCTGCGCCAGATAGTCCGCTGTCTCCCGGGCACCGGCGGGGGCATAGCCCTGCGGCGGCTCCGTGAACTGCGCCTTGTCCGGCACCACCGACAGATAGCGGCGATAGCCCTCATCGGTGAAATATGTCTCCAGCAGATGGTCAAGCCGCTTCACGGCGAAGTCCAGCGATTTTTCGCTCCACGACGCGTCCGCAGCGGCGGCATACCCCCGGTACACATACACCTCCGGCTGCGTATCCTCCTGCACCCGCCGGGTGGGAATGGCGGCAGTGGCTATGACCATAGCCGCTGCCGCCAGCAGAAATACGCCTCTCTCTATCCAGCGTCTCACTGGATGGCCTCGTCGTAGACGGGCTGCACGCCGAAGATACCGTTCAGGTGGGACATGAAGCTGTCCACCAGGTCCTCCGCACCGAACACGGACACCACATACTCGCCCACCACGGCCACGGCCACCTTATCGGGGAAGCCGCACATCCACTGCCGCTGCTGGATGTTGTCCCGCAGGGCGGAGGCCAGCGCATCGGCATCATCGGTGCAGTGGTACGCCGCGGCGGTAAAGGTGTTCTGGTTCATCATGTGCACCAGCGACGCCGCCTGGTCCACCTTGGCCGTCTCCGGCAGGCCCAGAGAGCTGTTCACCGCGGCCCGGTCGGTCAGGTCATAGACGCCGGGCGCGTCCTCCTTGTTGTTCTCCTCAGAGTAATCGCCGCCGGAAGCGGGGAACTTCTCGTTCTCGGTGTAGGTGCCCCACACCTTCTCCAGCAGATCCAGCGCGCTGTCGGGCGTGGCCGCCTGGTCGCCCTTACTGTCGGTCTTATTGCCGCAGGCCGCCAGACTCAGCGCCATCAATGCCGCCAGCGCCAGTGCGATAAACTTTTTCATGAATGATATCCTCCTGTGTTTGGGTTTCTGCCCATAAGACGAAGCGCTGGGAGATTTGGTTCCATGGGAAGTTTTGCCGCGCTTACAGCCAGCTCTGGTCAAAGCCGTAGGGCAGCAGCTCCTTCAGCGCGAAGCGCTTGCTCTCGCCCTTTCCGTTCAGGCAGATCACCGTCAGGTCGGGCGCGAACTCCATCATCACCTGCCGGCAGGTGCCGCAGGGCACGCAGTAGTCCTCGCTTTTCCCGGCGATGACGATGGTATCGAAGTCCTTATGTCCCTCACTGACCGCCTTGACCATGGCCGTCCGTTCGGCGCAGATGGTGGCGCCGTAGGCGGCGTTCTCCACGTTGCAGCCGGTGAACACCGTCCCGTCCTTACACAGCAGCGCCGCGCCCACCGGGAAGTGGGAATAGGGTACATAGGAACGCTCCAGCATGGCCACCGCCATATCACAAAGCTGTTTTTCCGTCATGGTGCATCCTCCTTTGATCTTTTCCGGTTTCTTCCTCGTTTATACCTCAGCTCAGCTCCGCCTTGCCGGTGTAGAGCTGATAATACTTGCCCTTCTGCGCCAGCAGCTCCTGATGGTCGCCGCGCTCGATGATGCGTCCGTGCTCCAGCACCAGGATGGCCTGGCTGTTCCGCACGGTGGACAGCCGGTGGGCGATAACGAACACCGTCCGGCCCTCCATCAGCGAGTCCATGCCCTGCTCGATCAGGGTCTCCGTCCGTGTGTCGATGGAGCTGGTGGCCTCGTCCAGTATCAGCACCGGCGGGTCGGACACCGCCGCCCGGGCGATGGCCAGCAGCTGGCGCTCGCCCTGGCTCAGGCTGCCGCCGTCCCCGGTGATGACCGTGTCGTACCCCTGGGGCAGGTGGCGGATAAAGCTGTCGGCGTTGGCCAGCTTGGCCGCGGCCCGGACCTCCTCGTCCGTGGCCTCCAGCCGTCCGTAGCGGATGTTGTCGGCAATGGTGCCGGTGAACAGGTGGGTGTCCTGCAGCACCATGCCCAGCGAACGGCGCAGAGAGTCCTTCTGGATGTCCCTCACGTCAATGCCGTCGTAGGTGATGGTGCCCTCCTGCACGTCGTAAAACCGGTTGATCAGGTTGGTGATGGTGGTCTTGCCCGCGCCGGTGGAGCCGACGAAGGC
>DJPP01000044.1:6195-10240 GCA_002438575.1 Oscillospiraceae bacterium UBA6409
ATCTTCTGCCCCGGCTTGGCGAACAGCGACACGTCGTTGAGCACCGTCTTTTCTCCGTCGTAGGAGAAGGTCACATGGTCGAAGCGCACGTCGCCCTTCAGCTCCACCAGCGTGCCGTCGGGCTTTTTCCACGCCCAGCAGCCGGTGCGGCGGTCCGTCTCGGTCAGCGTACCGCCCTGCTTTTCCACCCGGACGATGACGGTCTTGCCCTCATCCGCCTCCGGCTCGGCCTCCATGACGGCGAAGATGCGCTCCGCGCCGGCCACCGCTGCCAGCAGCACGTTCACCTGCTGGCTGATCTGTGAGATGGGCTGGCTCACCTGCTTCACGTACAGCAGGTACGCGCCCAGAGAGCCCACGTCGAACATCCCGCCGATGGCCAGCAGGCCGCCCACGCAGCAGGTGACGGCGTAGTCGATGCGGGACAGGTTGGCCATGGCCGGCATCATAGCGCCGGAGTAGGTCTGAGCCGCCGTGGCGGCGTCCCGATAGCTGTCGTTCAGCCCGGCGAACTGTGCGATGGCCTTGCGCTCATGGTTGAACACCTTGATGACCTTCTGGCCCTCCACCATCTCCTCGATATAGCCGTTCATGGCGCCCAGCGCCTGCTGCTGTGCCTGAAAGCTCACGCGGCTCCTGCCGCCCACGCCCTTGACCACCAGCAGCATCAGCACCAGAAAGGCAAAGGTGATCAGCGTCAGCAGCCAGTTCATATACAGCATCATAACAACAATGCCGATAAACGTCAAGGTGCAGGACACCACGCTGGCGAAGCTGGAGTTGATCATCTCCGACACGGTGTCCATGTCGTTGGTGAAGCGGCTCATCAGGTCGCCGGACTGGTGGGTGTCGAAGTACCGCAGGGGCAGGTCCTGCAGCTTGTCGAACAGGTCCTGCCGCATCTGGGCCACCGTCCGCTGGGAGATGTGTACCATGATGCGGGCGTAGGCGTAGGAGCACAGGCCCGACAGCAGGAACAGTCCCATCAGCAGCGCCAGCATTTTCAGCAGACCGGCGAAATCGCCCACCAGAATATAGTCGTTGATGATCGGCTTGAGCAGATAGCTGCTCATCACCGAGCCCACGGAGCTGATCACTAGGCAGAGGAACACCACCGCCAGCGACGCCTTATAGCGCCCGATATAGCGCAGCAGCCTGCCCACCGTGCCCTTGAAATCCTTGGGCCGCTGGAAGCCGTGCCCCTGGGGCCCATGGCCCCGTCCGCCGTGTTTCTGTTCAGCCATCGATGCTCACCCCTTCCTGCTGGGAGCGATAGACCTCCCGGTAAATGTCGCTTGCTTTCATCAGCTCCTCATGGGTACCCATGGCGGAGATATGCCCGTCGTCCATCACCAGGATCAGGTCGGCGTCCATGACGGACGTGACCCGCTGGGCGATGATGAGCTTTGTGGTGCCGGGCAGCGCCGTTTTCAGCGCGCCGCGGATCTTCGCGTCCGTGGCGGTGTCCACTGCGCTGGTGGAGTCGTCCAGAATGAGGATCTTCGGCTTCCGCAGCACCGCCCGAGCGATGCACAGCCGCTGCTTCTGCCCGCCGGAGACGTTGGTGCCGCCCTGCTCGATATAGGTGTCGTACCCGTCCGGCATCTTTTCGATGAACTCGTCGGCGCAGGCCAGGCGGCAGGCGTCCTCGATCTCCTGATCGCTGGCGTTCTCGTCGCCCCAGCGCAGGTTCTCCCGGATGGTGCCGGAGAACAGCGTGTTCTTCTGCAATACCATGGCGCAGCCATCCCGCAGCGCCTCCATGGTGTAGCGCTTTACATTGTGCCCACCCACATACACCGCGCCGCCGTTCACGTCGTACAGCCGGGGGATCATGCTCACCAGCGTGGTCTTGGCGCTGCCGGTGCCGCCCAGAATGCCCACCGTGGCCCCGCTGGGCACGGTGAAGCTCACGTCCTCCAGGTTCCAGGCCTCCGCCGTGTCGTGGTACTTGAAATACACATGGTCAAAGCGGATGCTGCCGTCCTCCACCTTCAGCGCCGGGTCGGCCTGCGCGTCGGTGATGCAGGGCTTCTCGTCCAGCACCTCGGCGATACGCTTGCCGCAGGCGATGGCCCGGGTCAGCATCATCAGCACCACGGACACCATCATCAGCGACATCAGTATCTCGCTCACATAGGTAAAGAACGCGATCAGGTCGCCGGAGAGCAGCGTGCCCTCCCACACATAGTGCCCGCCGATCCACAGCACCGCCGTGATGGTACCGCCCATCAGGATCATCATCACCGGCATGAACAGCACCACAAAGCCGAAGGCGCGCTCGGCCATGCGCCGCAGCTTCTCGCTGCGCTGGGCGAACTTCTCCTTTTCCTGCGTCTCGCGCACAAAGGATTTCACCACGCGTATGGCGTTCAGGTCCTCCTGCACCACCAGGTTCAGCTGGTCCGTGGCCCCCTGCAAAGAGGTAAAGAACGGGCCTACCCGCTTGATGACGATGACCACCGCGACGATCAGCAGGGGAATGACCACCAGGAACACCTGGCTCAGCCGCTGGCTGATGATCAGGGCCATCACCAGCGCCGTCACCAGCATGGTGGGGGCCCGTACCAGCATACGCATCCCCATGAACGCGGTCATCTGCACCGAGGCCACGTCGTTGGTCAGCCGCGTCACCAGGCTGGCGGTGGAGAAGCGCTCGATGTTGGCGAAGGAGAAGCGCTGCACCTGCTCGTACTCCGCCCTCCGCAGCGCCGCGCCGAAGCCCATGGACGCCTTGGCGGCCAGTGCCGCCGCGCCCACGCCGCAGCCCAGCGCCAGCAGCGCCATGACGACCATCTTCAGCCCCGCCATCAGGATATAGTCCCGGTCTCCGTTGGCGATGCCGATGTCCACGATGTCGCTCATCACCTGGGGCAGCGTCAGCTCCAGCACCGCCTCTCCGGCGGAGCAGGCGATGGCAAACAGCATCAGCAGCCGATAGCCCTTGGTATAGGGCGCCAATTTTTTCAGCATATTTCCTCCTCCTCGTCGGTCAGGTTCCGTCCCGCCCGCAGCAGGAACGCGGTGAACTGCGCCTTTTCCTCCTGCGTGAAGCCGCGCTCCAGCCGTTCGTTCACCTGGCGCAGCACGGCCTGAAAATCGTCGTGGAACCGCTGGCCGTCCTCCGTCAGCGCCAGAATGCGGCACCGTCCGTCCGTGGCGCTGACGGTGCGGTATACCAGCCCCTTCTCCTCCAGCCGGTCCACGATGCCGTTCACCGTGCTGGGCTTGATCATCAGATGGCGCTCCAGCGTCTTCTGGTTCACGCTGCCCTCCGCGTCGTGCAGGAACATCAGCGTCCTGCACTGCATGGGCGATACGTCATAGCGCTTCAGCATCCGCCCCATCAGCTTATGCACCTGGTGATCGCAGTAGCCGAACAGCGCGCCGAAGTGCGCCGGGTGCTCGTCAAAGCAGAATTTCATAGCGGCCCTCCTTCTTTTTTGATTTTAAATTCTTAGCATACAAACGATTAGCGTGCTAAATGGTAGCACCAATATTTTTTATTGTCAATAGGGGAGAGTGACGGCTCTGTAAACGATCTGTGAACGGCAGCCGCACTTTGTGAATGATTTGTTAATTCTTTATCAAACCTGTTGACTTCCCGCCCGGGTGCGTGTATGATACGCTCATCCGAAAGGATACCCACCCATTGTATTTCTCTCTCCTTTTACTGAAAAAAAGGCGGCGCATCAGCGCCGTCTTTTTTCGTCTCTGCCCTTGTCAACAGAGGATATAATAAAAGCAAAAGCGAAACAGGCGGCAAAAAACAGTTGCCATCGCGGAAGAATTGTAGTAGAATGTGTTTTACGAACTTGTCCTCCGCCGTGAGCTGCGGGGCCGGTCTCGCGCAATGGATACCCACGAATCATGTCAGGCGGGGAACCGAGCAGCATTAAGAGGGATCATCCATGTGCCGCGAGGGTGCCGGCTCTGTGGCTCACAGCGGAGGACTCGTTTATTCTGTTTGTCAGCAGGGAGGTGTGCCCATGTACCAGGCGCTGTACCGCAAATACCGGCCCAAGACCTTTTCCGAGGTGGTGGG
>DJPP01000011.1:0-161 GCA_002438575.1 Oscillospiraceae bacterium UBA6409
GTCCCCGTGGCCGCTGCCGATCAAATCACCACCGGCCCCGCCACCATCCTCGCCACCGTCTCCGGCAGCGATGTGCAGGCCTACCGTGTGGAGATCGTCCGCCTCTACGGCGCGGACGAGCCCACCCGCAACCTGCTCCTCCGCATCACCGACCCCGCCCT
>DJPP01000011.1:231-3809 GCA_002438575.1 Oscillospiraceae bacterium UBA6409
CAGGGCATGAGTGGCAGCCCCATCCTCCAGAACGGCCGCCTTGTCGGCGCGGTCACCCACGTCCTGCTCAACGACCCCACCCGCGGCTACGGCATATTCATTGAGAATATGCTCGACATGGCCGGCTGATAAACCCGGCGGGGAGGGCCCCCGGCCCTCCCCGTCCGGCCTTTCCCGTAAAAGAGAGGAGCGATTTTCATGCAGTCCCTGCTCATCAAGGACACCACCCGCGCCCAGCGTGAGGAGATCGTCCGCCGTGCCCTCAGTGTCTGCGGCAGCCCCTGCGACGGCTGCAATGGCTGCGGCAACGCCGGCGGCGGCCGTATCGACGCCATCTACCAACCTTATATCGACGGCGAGAAGGAGTTGGCGGAAATAAACGCCGAATACTCCGCCTCTCGTGGCCTGGTACGATAAACGCAAAAGCGGCCCGAAGGGGCCGCTTTTCTCCGTGTGTGTATATGTGTCACTTCTGCGCCTGCTCCTGCTCATAGGCCTGCTGTACCGCCACCGCCAGCTGGTCGGCGCAGGAGGTGCTCCGCGGCCCGCAGGTGTTGCCCCGCAGCAGCGTCTCGATCTGCGCCACGCTCATGCCGTCCACCAGCTTGCTCACGGCCTTCAGGTTGCCGTCGCAGCCGCCCACAAAATGCACATTCCGCACCTTGTCTCCGTCCAGCTCGAAGGAGATCTCCCGCGAGCAAGTGCCCCTCGTTCTGTATATATGCTCCATTTTGTACACTCCTTTGCAAAAAGATTACATTATTTTCAAATAGTTTACAGGTTTTTTCCCGTTAAAACTAACCTGATATCCCTCGCCGGGTGCCAGCAGATAGTCGTACCGCGTTCCGCCGAACCAGTGCATCATCAGTCCCGATGTCACCCCGCCGTGGATCACGCACACCGCGTCCTCGCCCGCGTCGATAACGGGCTGAATCGCGGCCAGATTTCGTGCCAGCACCTGCGGCGCGCTCTCCCCGTTGGGGCACATATTGTGCTCCGAGTCCTCGCACCACGCAATAAATTGTGGATCGTGCTCCAGATCGCCGGTGTAGGCCCGCATCTCGAAATCGCCGAAATCCATCTCCCGCAGCCCCGGCAGCACCGTATATGTCACGTCGCCGTATATGGCCCGCAGCGTCTGTATCGTCCGCATCATTCCGCTGACGTAGTAGTGCTCCGCCGTGGGATATCCGCCGGTCAAAGCCTTCTGCTGCAAGGCCTCCAGCGATTTCGGCAGCGCCGGGATATCCGCCGCGCCATAGTACAGATTTTTCTGGCTGCCCTCGGTCTCCCCGTGCCGCAAAAGTGTCAGTTTCATTTCAATTCCTCCGCTAACCCGCAGAAAACCCGTGTTACTTGTTCCGCTTTTTTCGCCAGCTGCTGTAAGAGCACGCCGTAGTTTTCCCGCCATGCCCGATCCGCGCCGTCCATGGGCACAATGCCCCCGTTGACCTGCCTGGCGATGACCACCGCGTCCTCGAACAGCGGTAAAAACCTTGTAATATCAATGCTTCTGCGGCTCAGTGCCTCCAGATGCCGATAGCATTTGCAGCCTGGTACCGGATCGGATATTGCCAGATCGCATACGTCATTCTCTGTCAAGTTATATGTTTTCAGCGCGTATGCCAGCTTTCCCTGAAACGCGCCGCCGATGATCAGTATCATATTTACCTCCACAACACCAGTATCGCTGCACCGCCCAATTCCGCAATAGTCAGGGCAAAGCCGGACACATCGCCGGACATACCATCCAGCTGCCGGAAGCCATACCACGCCGCCAGCCAATAGCACACCGCCGCGACCAACGGAGCAAAGCTGCCCCACAGCAGCACGGAGAGCACGCATACCGCCGCCAGCACAACGGCGGCAAACACTACCGGCGCGCCGCCGCGGGTCATGGCGCTGTACTGGCTGGTGGACATGGGGCGCAGCGTCAGAACAGCCAGCGCCGCACAGGCCCGTGACGCCGCAGGTATCAGTGCCAGTGGCCACAGGGGCAGCGCCTCCGCCGACAGAAACACCGCCCATTGGCACAGCGCCAGCAGCACCAGACAGATCACCGCGAAGGCCCCGCAATGGGAGTCCTTCAGTATCCGCTGGCGCGTTTCCAGGTTCCGGCGGCTCAGCACCGCGTCACACACGTCCATAAAGCCGTCCAGGTGCAGAAAGCCCGTTGCCAGCCAGGGAGCTGCTGCGCACAGCAGCGCACCCAGCGGCCGGGGTAAAAAGCCGCCCAGCCACGCGCTCAGTGCCCACACGCCGCCGACGATCAGACCTGCCAGGGGCAGGCAAGCCAGCATCTTTCGCCGGGCGTTCTCACGCCATATCTTTTTAGGGCAGGGGATGGCCAAGAACATCCCCCACGCCATGAAAAAGCCGTATATCCAGTCAGACACGGGGCAGTTCTCCTTTCCACAGGCGGGGAATACCCGCTGTCATTTCACACACCACATCGAACTCCGCCGCCAGCCCCCGGCAGATATTCGCCAGGGAACGGACATAGATCTCCGTCCAGTCCCGGTAGTCTTCGCCGCCGTGCCAGATATCGTCGCACACGGCGATGAAGTGGGCGGGATGGCAGCTGATGTCCAGCAGCTGCCGCAGCACGCGCTCACCGGCACCGCCGTCCGGCTGCGCCCCGGGAAACATCTGCTCGGACAGGCCGGCGGTGACGCTGTCGAACAGCACCGTCCCGCGCCGGTCTATGTCCGGCAGCACGGCAGGCAGGTCGAAGCTGCGCTCGACGGTGATAAAATCCATGCCCGCCCGGTCCGTCACATGGCGGCGGATACGTGCCAGATCCTCGTCGTCATGGGGGGTCATGGTGGCCCAATAATACCGGGGCGCGTCCCCGGACAATGCGGCGGCCAGTCGTTGGGCCATGGTGCTTTTTCCGCTTTTGCCGCCGCCGATCAGCAGTATCCTCATGGCTTGTCCACCGTAAAGCTGTCGCCTGCGCGTATTTCGTCCAGATAGTCGTCCTGTATGGCCGCCTGGGCAAAGGTGGCCATGCCGGCCATTACGCCGCAGGCGCCCTCCAATATCCGGAACAGCAGGGGACACCCGCTGCCCTCACCCAGCCGCATCCCCAGATGCAGGCAGGGTGCCAGACCCAGCCGGTCCGCCGCCAGACGGTAGCCCACCTCATAGGAGTCGTGGGACAGAAACAGAAAGTCCCGCACTTCGGGGCACAGCGTAACGGCACACAGCGCCGCCGTCACGGAGATGAACCCGTCCACCGCTGCCGGTATGCGCTCATGGGCACAGCCCAGGAAAGCCCCGGTCATGGCGGCGATATCCAGTCCGCCCACGGCGCACAGCACATCCAACACATCGTCCTTGTCAACAGCCCGACGTGTCAGCACACGGCGCAGCACGTCCTTCTTGCGGGCAAAGCCCTCGTCGGTCAGTCCGCCGCCCCGGCCGGTGACGGCCTCGATGTCCGCGCCGGTCAGCACGGACAGCACCGCGGCGGAGGTGCTGGTGTTGCCGATACCCATCTCGCCGATACCAAGGGCGGTGATGCCGTCGGCTCTGGCGCGCGCCGCCTGCTCCATGCCGGCGGCCATGGCGGCAAG
>DJPP01000003.1:0-797 GCA_002438575.1 Oscillospiraceae bacterium UBA6409
CTGCCGGTGAACCAGCTCATTAACTACTGCTTCTCCGGCAAGACCAAGGACGAGGTCAAGCGCACCTTCGGCCGCCGCGCCGGTATGTTCTCCTACCTGGGCACCACCGACTTCCGCGTGGTCTGCGCCAAGGTGGTGGAGGGCGACCCCAAGGCCGTGGAGGCCTATCAGGCCCTGGTCTACCAGCTGGCCAAGGACATCGGCGCTATGGCCGCTGTGCTGCACTTTGACGTGGACGCCATCGTCTACACCGCCGGCATGGCCTATGAGGACTTCTTCTGCGACGATATCACCGCCTATGTGGGCAAGATCGCGCCCATCATCCGCCTGCCCGGCGAGGAGGAGATGCGCTCCCTGGCGGAGGGTGCCCTGCGCGTTCTCCGCGGCCAGCAGGAGGCCGGCCAGTATTGATCTGATATTCCGGCAGGAATATAGATAGACCGTTTTTGATTTGCAAGTGGAAATAAGAAGAAAAAGACAAGAAAGGTGGAAACTGCTATGAAACATCTGATGTCCGGTAACGAGGCCACCGCCCGCGGCGTCTACGAAGCCGGTATCAAGGTCTGTTCCGCGTACCCCGGAACCCCCAGCACCGAGATCCTGGAGAACCTGCCCCAGTACGGCAAGGACGTGTACTGTGAGTGGGCCCCCAACGAGAAGGTAGCCACCGAGGTGGCCTACGGCGCGTCCGTGGCCGGCTCCCGCGCGTTCTGCACCATGAAGATGGTGGGCCTGAATGTGGCCGCCGACCCCCTGTTCACCGCCGGCTACATGGGCGTCAACGGCGCGTATGTGGT
>DJPP01000003.1:874-1767 GCA_002438575.1 Oscillospiraceae bacterium UBA6409
CACTATGCCCGCGCCGCCAAGATCGCCATGGTGGAGCCCTCCGACGCGCAGGAGTGCAAGGACTTCGTCCGTCTGGCCTGCGAGATCTCCGAGGAGTTCGACACGCCCGTCCTGTACCGCACCACCACCCGCGTCTGTCACAGCAAGGGTCTGGTGGAGTTCGGCGAGCGTGTGGAGCACGTGGCCCCCGCCTATGCCCGCAACACCCGTAAGTACGTCTGCGCCCCCGCCAACGCCTACCTGAACCACCCCATCGTGGAGGAGCGCCTGGTGAAGCTGGCCGAGTACGGCTGCACCCGCGCCCTGGAGAACGGCCTGAACAAGGTGGAGCTGGGCGACGGCAAGGTGGGTGTCATCACCGCCTCCATCAGCTACCAGTACGCCAAGGAGGTGTTCCCCGAGGGCACGTCCTTCCTGAAGCTGGGCCTGACCTATCCGCTGCCCATGGACCTGATCCGCGACTTCGCCAAGAAGGTGGAGAAGCTCTACATCATCGAGGAGCTGGACCCCTTCATGGAGGACGAGATCAAGGCCGCCGGCATCGACTGCGTCGGCAAGGAACTGACCGGCAAGCTGTATGAGCTGAACACCGAGCTGGTGCGCGAGCGTGTGCTGGGCATCAAGCCCGCGTACAAGACCGTGGACGAGGTCCAGGTCGCCAAGCGTCCTCCCGCCCTGTGTCCCGGCTGCCCCCACCGCGGCTTCTTCTACACCCTGTCCAAGAACAAGAACTATGTGGTCACCGGCGATATCGGCTGCTACACCCTGGGCTTCGCGCCTCCGCTGAACTGCATGGACGTGTGCATCTGCATGGGCGGCGGCTTCTCCGCCGGCATGGGCATGGCCAAGTCCTTCCAGCGCGAGGGCGTCACCGATAAGGTGGTCTTCGGCGT
>DJPP01000003.1:1860-2378 GCA_002438575.1 Oscillospiraceae bacterium UBA6409
ACGGCCGCATGATCCCCTGCGTGCTGGATAACCGCATCACCGGCATGACCGGCCACCAGGACAACCCCGGCTCCGGCTTCACCCTGATGGGCGAGCCCGCCCCCATGATCAGCGTGGAGAAGGTGCTGGAGGCCTATGGCTTCGCCCCTGTCTTCACCGTGGATCCCCAGGACCTGACCGCCATGAAGAAGACCGTGGACGACGCCGTGGCCGCCCTGAACGAGGGCAAGCACCCCGCCATCGTCACCCGCCGCCCCTGCCTGCTCATCAAGCGCGTGAAGCACGACACCGGTATGTGCGTGGTCAACGCCGACAAGTGCAAGAGCTGCAAGAGCTGCCTGAAGGTGGGCTGCCCCGCCATCTCCATGGAGAACGGCAAGGCGTTCATCGACCGTACCCAGTGCGTGGGCTGCACCGTCTGCGCCCAGGCCTGCCCCTTTGGTGCTATTGAAAAGGAGGAGAAGTAACATGAACGATGTGAAAAGCTGCCTGTTGGTCGGCGTGGGCGGTCAGGGCGC
>DJPP01000003.1:2456-3006 GCA_002438575.1 Oscillospiraceae bacterium UBA6409
AGCGAGGTCCACGGCATGGCCCAGCGCGGCGGCTCCGTGTCCACCCAGGTCCGCTGGGGCAAGAAGGTCTACGGCCCCGTGTTCGGCAAGGGCGAGGCCGATATCATGGTGGCGCTGGAGAAGATGGAGGCTGTCCGCTACGCGGAGTTCCTGAACCCCAACGGCGTGGCCGTCATCAATGACTACGCCATCAAGTCCACCACCATCGCCTCCGGCGCCGAGGCCTATCCCGCCGGCTGCATCGAGGCCATGCAGAGGCACTTCAAGACCATCGCCGTCCCCGCCAGCGATATCGCCATTGAGCTGGGCAACCCCAAGTGCATGAACGTGGTGCTCTTCGGCGCCATGTGCGACTCCCTGGGCTGCCCCGAGATCGACTGGGAGCAGGTCGTGGCCGAGACGGTCCCCGCCAAGGTCAAGGAGCTGAACCTCAAGGCCTTCCGCGCCGGCCGTGAAGCCGCCAAGGCCGCTAAGTAAACCGATACCGCAAAAAGGACCGCCTTTCCGGCGGTCCTTTTTTGCACCCACCCCAAGCCTTCCCCCTGTAGGG
>DJPP01000099.1:0-3730 GCA_002438575.1 Oscillospiraceae bacterium UBA6409
CGGTAGATGATGGCGGGCATCTCGGCCTCGTTGGTGATGTCCAGCCTGCCGTCGCCGATCACGTCGATATCCGCCTGATAGAATTCACGGAAGCGGCCCCGCTGGGCGCGCTCGCCCCGGTAGACCTTGCCGATCTGGTAGCGGCGGAAGGGGAAGGACAGGTCGTTGTAGTGCAGGGCCACATACTTGGCCAGGGGTACCGTCAGATCAAACCGCAGGGCCAGGTCGGCGTCGCCCTTGTTGAAGCGGTAGATCTGCTTTTCCGTCTCGCCGCCGCCCTTGGCCAGCAGCACCTCCGCCGCCTCGATCACCGGGGTGTCCAGCGGGGTGAAGCCGTACAGGGCATAGGTGCGGCGCAGGATGTCCATCATGCGTTCCATCTGCTGCTGCGGCTTGGGCAGCAGCTCCATAAAGCCGGACAGGGTCCGGGGGGTCATTTCAGCCATTTTCCGTCTCTCCTTTATCTTCGGTGATTTTGTTTGTTTCAGCAGGCTCCGACAGCGCCTCCGCGCCGGACGTCAGCGTGTGGGCGGCGGTCTCCCGGGCGGCCTCGGCCTCCGCCTCGTGCTTCAGCTCCCAGGCCACCTCGCGGTAGATGTCATCCAGGGCCCGGCCCTTCTTCACGCCGATGCGCCGGCCGATGATGCCGCCGACTATGGCCAGCGCCAGGCCTGCGTACCACAGCCCCGGGAAAATGACGGGCAGCAGCAGGCCCGCCAGCGCACCGAACCAGACGCCCAGCTCCTCGTAGTGGCCCCGGACGGCGTGGTAGGCGCCCTTTTCCTCCCGGAGGCGCGCCATGCGCTTCAGCTGCGCCAGGCACATACCGACCCGCAGCAGCGCCAACGCTGTCAGCGGGATGAAGATATCCCGCACGTGGTTGTTGATGAAGTCCAAAACAGCCTGCATAGCGTTCTCCTTTGTGTTTGTGTCGGCGGCGCGGACGAAAAAACGCTCCCGTCCCTGCATTGGGACGAGAGCGTAAAACACTTCGTGGTGCCACCCAAATTCGGCCTTGCGGCCCTTTTTGCTCCTGTTACGGGGAGCGCGCCGTGGATGTTTCCATCCCCGCTAACTCGCTGTCTTCACCTGTGCCTTGCCGCGGTGCGCTTTCAGCCGATGGCGCGCCTCTCTTACAGCGGCGGTGTACAGGCTACTCCTGCGAGGTCTGCACGGTTATTCCTTATTGTATGCGATTTGCCGATGGTTGTCAAGCCTGCAAGTTGACAAAAAATCGACAATATGCTACACTGACCTCATGGAGCGCGGGTGCGCTGCAAACAACGGCAGGCGGTTTTGGTTACACCTCTGGAAAGGAGGTGGAACCATGCGTATTACTTTCCATATTGGTGCGTATACGATCACCATTATCGTAAAGAAACGTGAAAACCGCCACTCGGGCAAGTGACGGTTTTCATAGAATAAACTTGTCATTCAACTGAGCCAAAACCGCTTGTCGCAGTCTGCTCTGTCTCCATTATACCCGGTGGCTTGCGTTTGTCAAGCCGCCGGGTGAATTTTTGTGGCTGTCAAGCCGTAAACGGCTTGTTCTTGGGGTTGACGATATCGCGCCAGTCCAGGTCGCCCCGGTCCAGACCAAGCACCAGCATCTCGGCGGTGGCCAGGTTGCTGGCAAAGGGCACGTTGTTCTGGTCGCACAGGCGGGAGATATACGCGATGTCCGCGTCCGGCGTTTTCTGGTTGGGGTCGCCGAAGCACAGCACCATGTCGATCTCGTTATAGGCGATGCGGGCGGCGATCTGCTGTCCGCCGCCGTGGGCGAAGGACAGGAAACGGTGTATGGTCAGCCCGGTGGCGTCGGCGATCTGCTGGCCGGTGCGGGCGGTGGCGCAGAGGGTGTGCTTGGCCAGGATGCCGCAGTAGGCGGTGCAGAACTGGACCATCAGCTCTTTGCGGTTGTCGTGTGCCATCAATGCAATATTCATGGAGGGCTCCTTTCCTTATATCTTCATCAGCGGGGCTTTCTGCCCCGTGATGCGTTTCGCAATGTTTTCATAGGCCCGGGCGGCGTAGTAGTTCTGCTCCCGCAGCACCAGTCCGCGGTTCAGGCAGTAGGGGACGTCCGGGTCCTCCGGGATCACGCCCAGCAGCGGCAGGCCCGCCGCGTCGATGGCGTCGTCGATGGTGGTGTGCAGCTGACGCAGCACCTTTTTGGACACGCGGCCCACCACCAAGTGTACCGTCCCGCTGGGGAAGGCGGACAGCTCCGCGGCGGTGCGCTGGGCGTCGCGCATGGCGGACACGTCCGTGGTGGTGATGACGATCACCTGGTCGGCCATGCACGCCGCCATCTGGAAGCCCTGGCCCAGTCCGGCGGGCGCGTCGATCAGGCACCAGTCGTAGCTTTCCCGTATCTCCCGGGCCAGCGCCTGCAGCTTCGGCACCGACAGGGACAGCGGCCGGTCGGCCATGGGCGCGGTCAGCAGGAAAAGGGAGGGGTATCGCTCGTGGGGCACCGCCGCCTCGCGCAGGGTGCAGCGGCCCTCCAGCACATCGGAGAAGTCCATCAGCGCCCGGTCGCTGAGCCCCAGCGCCAGATCCAAATTCCGCAGGGTGATGTCGCAGTCCAGGCACAGCACCCGCTGCCCCATGTGGGCCAGCGACAGCGCCACGTTGGCGGTGAAGGTGGTCTTGCCGGTGCCGCCCTTGCCGGACGCCACGGCGATGATCTTGCCCATGGACTTCCTCCTTTCGCGGGCCGCTTATACCAGCGGCGCTTTTTTGATCCGGGCAAAGGCCCGGGGAAATTGCTTCGGTGTGTGCTGTGTTTTTTCGATGGATACGATGCGGTGCACCACGTCGGTCTCCGGCACGGTGTAGTCCGTGACGCCGGCCAGGCGTCCGCCCAGCTGGGCGATGGCGCTGTGGGCCTGCCGTATCTCCTCGTCGGTGGAGACGGATTTCATGGCGGCGAACCGACCGCCTACCTTTACCAGCGGCAGCGTCAGCTCGCACAGCACATTCAGCTGGGCCACGGCACGGGAGGCCGCCAGATCGAACTGCTCCCGGTGCTGCGCGGCGAATTCCTCCGCCCGGGCGTGGACGCAGGTCACGTTTTTCAGGCCCAGGTCCGTCTGGACCTCCCGCAGGAAGTCCACCCGCTTGCCCAGACTGTCCAGCAGCGTGAAGCGGGCGTCCGGCGCCAAGATCGCCAGCACCATGCCGGGGAAGCCCGCGCCGGTGCCCACGTCGATGACGCGCTTGCCGGACAGGTCCAGCTGCGCCGCCAGCGCCGCGCAGTCCAGCAGGTGCAGGGTGGCCACGTCACGGGGCGCGGTGATGGCCGTGAGGTTCATCACCTTGTTTTTTTCCAGCAGCAGTCCGGCGTAGCGCGCCAGCTTGTCCGCGGCGGCAGGGTCCAGGCCCAGGGCCGTCAGGCCGGCGGTCAGCAGGTCCCTCATTTCTGCTGCACTTTCAGCAGGTCGCGGATCTCGGTCAGCAGCTCCTCGCTGGTGGGCTTGGGGTCCTCCGCGGGGGCGGGGGCCTCCTCTTCTTTCTTCTTGAGGGAGGCCAGCTTGTTCATGGCCTTGACCAGCAGGAACATGGCGAAGGCCACGATGATGAAGTCGAGGATCACGGCCAGCAGATTGCCGATGCCCAGGGTGACCGGGTCCGCCCCCGCCGCCACGGCGGCGCTGTTGAGCAGGATGTTCCACTGGGTCAGGTCGATGCCGCCGGTGATGAGCCCGATCAGGGGCATGATGATGTC
>DJPP01000099.1:3828-4438 GCA_002438575.1 Oscillospiraceae bacterium UBA6409
CCGCGCATGGCGAAGGTCTTGAATTCCGCAAAAAACTTCTTCATGTGTACAAAACTCCTATACTAAGAGTATAATCAAAGACAACTATTACGATGCGCTATCAGTGCAGCGGCACCAGGCGCTCTTTGCCGCCCATGTAGGGCTGCAGCGCCTTGGGTACCAGCACGGAGCCGTCCGCCTGCAGGTTGTTCTCCAGCAGGGCGATGAGCATACGGGGCGGGGCCACCACGGTGTTGTTCAGGGTGTGGGGCAGGTACAGCTTGCCGTCCTCGCCGCGGACGCGGATCTTCAGGCGGCGGGCCTGGGCGTCGCCCAGGTTGGAGCAGGAGCACACCTCAAAGTACTTTTGCTGGCGGGGGGACCAGGCCTCGATGTCGCAGGACTTGCACTTCAGGTCCGCCAGGTCGCCGGAGCAGCACTCCAGCTGACGCACCGGGATATCCAGACTGCGGAACAGCTCCACGGAGTAGCGCCACATCTTCTCATACCATGCCTTGGAGTCCTCGGGCTTGCAGACCACGATCATCTCCTGCTTTTCGAACTGGTGGATGCGGTACACGCCGCGCTCCTCGATGCCGTGGGCGCCCTTTTCCTTGCGGAAGCAGGGGGA
>DJPP01000099.1:4484-10898 GCA_002438575.1 Oscillospiraceae bacterium UBA6409
GTCTGGGGCAGCTTGTCCTCCGGCAGGATCTGGTCGATGAACTTGCCGATCATGGAGTGCTCGCTGGTGCCGATCAGGTACAGGTCCTCGCCCTCGATCTTGTACATCATGGCGTCCATGTCCGTCTGGCTCATCACACCTTCCACCACGTTGCCGTGGATCATAAACGGCGGGATGCAGTAGGTGAAGCCCTTGTCGATCATAAAGTCGCGGCCATAGGCGGTGACGGCGGAGTGCAGACGCGCGATGTCGCCCATCAGGTAATAGAAGCCGTTGCCGGATACACGGGCGGCGGCGTCCATATCCACGCCGTCAAAGCGCTCCATGATCTCCGTGTGGTAGGGGATGGGGAAGTCCGGGGTCTTGGGCTCGCCGAAGCGCTCCACCTCTACGTTGCAGCTGTCGTCCGGGCCGATGGGCACGGACTCGTCGATCATCTGGGGGATGACCAGCAGCAGCTTGTTCATGGCGGCCTCGGCGTTGGCCTTCTTCTCCTCCAGACGGGCCATGCGCTCGGCGTTGGCCTTTACGGCGGCGTTGTTGGCGTCGATCTCCGCCTGAAGGGCGGCCTTCTCCGCCTCGTCGGCGCACTTCTTCAGCTTGCCGAACAGGGGACCGTTGGCCTTGGAGATCTTGTTGCGCTCGGCCTTCAGGGCCTCGCCCTCGTTGATGGCCTCGCGGCGCTCGCTGTCCAGGGCGATGACCTCGTCCACCAGGGGCAGCTTGGCGTTCTGGAACTTCTTGCGGATATTCTCCTTTACCAGGTCCGGGTTCTCCCGGATAAACTTGATGTCAAGCATATTCTATACCTCTATTTGATGATGTTTCACGTGAAACGCTTATCGCTTTCCCAGCTTCTCCAGGGCCTCCAGCAGGGCGTTCAGGTCCTCGGTGCCGTAGTATTCCAGCTCGATGCGGCCCTTCTTTTTGCCGTTGACGATGCGGCAGGGGCGGCCCAGCTTCTCGCCCAGCTCGCGGGCGGCCTCCTCAACATAATTGACGGAGAGCGCGTCCTTTTGGGGCTTTTCTTTTTTCTCGGCGGTGAGCTTTTTTACCAGCAGCTCCGTCTGGCGGACAGAGAGGGCATCCTTGACCACCGTCTCTGCGGCGGCCTGCTGCTGCTTGCTGCCCAGCGCCAGCAGGGCGCGGGCGTGGCCTGCGGACAGCCGTCCGTCCTCCACCATGGCCCGCACCGGCTCGGTCAGCCCCAGCAGGCGCAGGGCGTTGGCCACGGTGGGGCGGGACTTGCCCACCCGCTGGGCGCATTCGTCCTGGGTCATGCCGTACTGCTCCGTCAGCACACGGTAGCCCTCGGCCTCTTCGATGGGGTTCAGGTCCTCCCGCTGGAGGTTCTCGATCATGGCCAGCTCCATGGCCTTGCGGTCGTCAGCCTCGATGACCACCACGGGCACCTGTGTCAGCCCGGCCATCCGCGCCGCGCGCCAGCGCCGTTCGCCGGCGATGATCTGGTAATACCCGGATTGCAGCTTCCGCACCGTCAGCGGCTGGATGATGCCGTGTATACGGATGGAGTCCGCCAGGTCGCTGAGGGCCTCCGGCTCAAAGCTTTTCCTGGGCTGGGTGGAGCAGCTCTCCACCTGGCTGATGGGCAGCAGCAGGGAGGAGGCGCGCTCGTCCTTGGCGGCGATGACGTCGTCGCCCAGCAGTGCGCTCAGTCCCTTGCCCAGACCTTTCGTGTTCGCCATACCGCGTCTCCTTTCAGCAGTTGTTCTTCCGCAAAAATTCCGCCGCCAGCGCCGTATATGCGTCCGCGCCCCGGCAGGTCTTGTCATAGGCGGTGATGGGCTTGCCGTGGCTGGGCGCCTCGCTTAGCCGCACATTCCGCGGGATCACGGTGCTGTATACCTTTCCGGCAAAAAACCGCTTCAGCTCCTGGGCCACCTGTATGGACAGGTTGGTGCGGCCGTCGAACATGGTCAGCAGCACGCCCTCGATATCCAGCCCGGGGTTCATGCTGCGCCGCACGATACGCACGGTGTTCATCAGGTCGCTGAGCCCCTCCAGCGCGTAATACTCGCCCTGCACCGGCACCAGCAGGCTGTTGGCGGCGCACAGCGCGTTCAGCGTCAGCAGCTCCAGCGAGGGCGGACAGTCGATAAAAATGAAATCGTAGTTGTCCGCCACCTGCCGCAGCGCGGCCTTCAGCAGGAACTGCCGGTCATCCATGCTGATCATCTCCACGCCGGCGCCGGCCAGCGCCTTGCTGCTTGGCAGCACGTCGCCATAGGGCGTGGTCACGATCAGCTGGGCCGTCTCCGCGCCGTTGATGAGCGCATCGTAGACACCGTTGCTGGTGGTTTTGTCCACGCCCATGCCGCTGGTGGCGTTGGCCTGGGGGTCAAAATCGCACAGCAGCACCCGCTTGCCCGCGGCCTTTACGGCGGCGGCCAGGTTCACGCAGGTGGTGGTCTTGCCCACGCCGCCCTTCTGATTTACGATCGCAATGATTTTCGCCACAGCAAATTCCTCTTTCTGTCTGAGTTCGATACTATAGTATATACCACCTGCATGGTGGGTTTCAAGAGGGAAGTTGCAAATTTTCGCCCTTTTGTTTCACGTGAAACATAAAGAGACAAAAGCGGGGCGGCTGTTTCACGTGAAACAGCCGCCCCATTCCTCATATCAGTATCACGCCGTCCAGCGGCGGCAACGTCAGATGCGCTTTCCCGTCGATGACAAGAAATCGCTGTCCGGTCACCGCGTCCTGTACGGTGGGTCGGTCCCAGTCCACCGCCACCGGCAGGGGGGAGGGACCGGCGTTCAGCGCCGTTACCGTGCGCTCGCCCTCATGGGTGCGCTCAATGACCAGAGCGCCGCCGCGGGCCAGCAGATAGCGCAGGGCGCCTGAGCGCAGGCTCTCGCGCGTTTGCCGCAGCTGTCCCAGAACGCGGAAAAAGTCCGTCAGCGCCGTATCCTCGCCGCCCCAGGGGAAGGTGCCCCGGTTCAGCGGATCCTCGAAGCCCTGCACGCCGGCCTCGTCGCCGTAGAACAGGGTGGGGGAGCCGGGAAAGCTGTAGAGCAGCATTCCCGCCAGGCGGAGCTTTGCCCGGCCCCGGGCCAGCTCGGCGGGGGAGAGGCGGTATGCCGCCCGTTCGGACTTTGCCGCCGGTGTGCTGTCCGCGCCCAGCAGCGTCAGGATGCGCGCTGTGTCGTGGGTGCCCAGGAAGTTCATGGCGCCGTAGAAGGCGAAGGGCGGATAGTTCTCGCGGATCGTCTCCATGCTCTCGCGGAAGGCCGCGGCGTCGCCGCCGCCCAGCCAGTTCAGCAGTGCCGTGCGGAAGGGGTAGTTCATCAGGCCGTGGACCTGATGTCCCAGCAGGTATCTGCGCCGCTGGGAATAGGCGACCTTGTTGCTGCCGTCCTCCCAGACCTCGCCCAGCAGATA
Organism: Oscillospiraceae bacterium UBA6409; assembly: GCA_002438575.1. Taxonomy (GTDB): domain Bacteria; phylum Bacillota; class Clostridia; order Oscillospirales; family Oscillospiraceae; genus Vescimonas. Next base: position 7,891 of record DJPP01000099.1, read on the forward strand.
GGCCCCGGGCTTTTCCGCGTCGATGGCCGACCGGATGCCCTCGATAAAATCGCCGGGCAGTTCATCGGCCACGTCCAGCCGCCAGCCGTCCGCGCCGCAGCGCAGCCAATGCCGCACGATGCTGTCCGGACCGCCGAAGATGAAAGCGCGATAATCCGGCTGCGCCTCGTTGACGGCGGGCAGCGTCTTTACGCCCCACCAGGCGTCGTAGTCCGACGGCCACGGGTGGAAGCTGTACCAGCTGTAATACTGCGAGTCCCGGCTCTGGGCCGCCCCCGGCTCCGGGTAGTAGCCCTCGGCGTTGAAATACCGGCTGTTGCTGCCGGTGTGGTTGAACACGCCGTCCAATATCACACGCATCCCACGCTCATGGGCGGCGGCGCACAGGGCGCGGAAGTCCGCCTCCGTGCCCAGCAGCGGGTCGATGGCGCGGTAGTCGCCGGTGTCGTAGCGGTGGTTGCTGGCGGCCTCGAAGATCGGGTTCAGGTACAGCGTCGTCACGCCAAGGCCCGACAGATAGTCCAGCTTCTCTGTGATGCCCTGCAGCGAGCCGCCGAAGAAGTCCCGGTTGGTGATCTGCCCGTGCTCGTCCGGCAGGAACACCGGCTGCTCGTTCCAGTCGCGGTGCAGCCACCGGTGCCCGGGCATATGGCGCACGTCCGGCATGGATACACGGCGGAACCGGTCCGGGAAGATCTGGTACGTTACGCCGTGCCCGAACCAGTCCGGGGCGGGGGTGGGCTCGTATACCGTCAGCTGCCAGCGCTCCGCCTTCTCCGGCGCGTCCTGCACGCCGTTCTTGCCGTACCACACGCAGCGCCCGTCCGCGTCCGTCAGCCGGAAGCAGTACCAGCACAGCTCGCCGTCAGCCGGCGCGGCGTATGTGCCGGAGAAGCCGCCCTCCGCCGGCGGCAGGGCGCACGCGTCCTCCGTGCCTGCGAACTCCCGTAGCACCAGCAGCTCGCAGCCGTAGTAGGTGTCGTCCTCCAGCGCGAAGCGCACTTCGGCGCCGCAGGGTACGGCGCCGAAGGGGTCTTTATAATGTGTGTCTCTCGAATTGAAATAGGGTCCCATGTGTGCCTCTTGTCTCTGTAACAGATTTACCGCATCAGCGCGTCCTCGCCGGCGGCGGTGGCGCCGGTGCCGTCCCGGGTGAACCAGGCGTTGATGATGTCCACGGCGGCGTTGGCCAGCAGACTGCCGCTGCCGCCCTTCTCCACCACGATGGCGATGGCGATCTCCGGATCGTCATAGGGGGCGTAGGCCACAAAGGTGCCGTTGGCGATATCCGTACCCACCTGGGCCGAGCCGGTCTTGGCGCCGGCCTCCACCACACAGCGGGAAAAGGCGCTCCGCAGGGAATCGTAGGTCAGGTCGTGCATACCCTTGGTCACCGCTGCCATGGTGCTGTCCGAGATGTTCAGGTCGTTCAGCGGTCCTTTGTTGTATACGTCGATAATTCGTGAATTATCATAGGATTTTACGTTTTTCAGAAGATGCGCCTCATAGTGCTCGCCGCCGGACACCAGCGTGGCCACATAGTTGGCCAGCTGCAGGGGGGTGAACAGGTTGTAGGACTGGCCGATGGCCGCCGTGATGGTCTGGCCGTCGGTCCACTCCCGGTCGTGGGCCTCCGCCCACTCCGGGGAGGCCAGCACACCGCTGACGTCGCCGATCTCAATGCCCGTGGACTGTCCCAGGCCGAAGGCCGTGGCGTACTCGTCCAGCTTCTTGATGCCTGTCAGACGGCCTACCTCGTAGTAGAAGTAGTTGCAGGAGTCCACGATGGCCTGGCTGACATTGATGCGGCCGTGGGTGGTGTGGGCCTGCCGCCAGATCCAGCACATGGGCTGCGGGTCCGTGTAGTAGGTGTAGATGCCCTTGTCCTCAATGATGGTGCTGGGGGTGATGATGCCCTCCTCCAGCGCCGCCACGGACGTGCACAGCTTGAAGGTGGAGCCGGGGGCGTACACGCCCTGGGTGGCCCGGTTGAACATGGGCAGGCGTTCGTCCTTCACCAGCTCCTCATAGTCCTGGTTGAACGTCTCCAGGTCGTAGGTGGGGTAGCTGGCCATGGCCAGCACCTCGCCGGTGCCCACCTCGATGACCACCGCCGCGCCGCCGCGCTCGTTGCTGTCTTTGTCGATCATGCCCTGAATGGTGCTGGCCAGCGTGTCCTCCACCACCTGCTGCAGGTCGATGTCGATGGTCAGCGCCACGGTGCCGCCGGGCTGGGGCTCCCGGGTGTACAGCTCGCCGGTGATCTTGCCGTTCTCATCGGTGGTGATGAGCCGCTTGCCGTCCTTGCCGTGGAGGTATTCCTCAAAGGCCTTCTCCACGCCGTCCTTGCCCACCAGGTCGTTCATGTTGTAGCCCTTGTCGGCGTAGCCCACATAGCCGGTGCTCTCGTCGCTGCGCCACTCCTCCTGCCAGATGGCGCCCACGGTGCCCAGAATGTGCGCCGCCAGCTTGGTGTTGTACACCCGCGCCGCCGCCGTCTTGATGGTCACGCCCCGGTACTTTCCGTCGGTGATGCGGCCCAGCAGCTCTGTGGACACATCCTCGGCAAAGGTGTAGCTGCTGCGTCCGTCCAGCTCATACCGCACGCCCACGATCAGCCGCGCCTGCGCGTCGGTATAGCTGTCGTCGACCTTATAGAGCTTCCGCATGGCGGCCAGCACCTCCGCGCTGCCGCCGTCCGTGGGCAGCTTGTTGTCCTCCAGATATTCCCGGAAGCTCTCCGTCAGGCTCTTGCCGGTCAGGCGGGGGGAGGATCCCGTGGTCATGGGCAGTGTGTCGTTCCATGTGACGCCCTGCTCCTGACACAGCTGTATCAGCCGCCAGATGGCGTCGTTCAGCGCGGCCTCGTCCTTGTCAAAGGCGCTCGTGTCGAACACCAGCGTATAGGCCAGCCGGTTGCTCACCAGTACCTTGCCGTTGCGGTCGGTGATGATGCCCCGGGAGGCCGTCACCGTTTCGCTGGCGGTGTTGCTGGTGATGGACCTGGC
>DJPP01000099.1:10991-18424 GCA_002438575.1 Oscillospiraceae bacterium UBA6409
GAAAAACCCCAGCAGCACATACACCCGCCGCCGGGAGGGGTGAGGATTTTTCATCATAACTCGGTTCTCCTATGGTCATTCGCTCAGTGTCCGCCGCTGGACCCACCGGAACAGCGGGTGCGCCGCCGCCGCGAAGGGCAGCGAAACCAAAAGCTCCCTGCCCAGCAGCAGGCCCGCCGCGGTCAGCCCCGCGCCGCTGTGTCCCGCCAGCACCGCCATGTGCAGCAGTCCGCAGAGCAGCATACATACGCCTGTCACCACCAGCGAGCACACCACGCCCGCCATGATGACCTGTCCACTCAGCAGCCACGCTGCCGCCGCGCCCAGCAGGAACGTTAGCGCGTAAAAGCACGGCAGCCCCGCCACCGGCGAGAGAAGGTCGCACACCAGTCCGAAGAACACCGCGTACAGCAGTGCCTGCTCGTTGCGCTCCAGCGTGGCCGGTATCACCGCGATGGCCGGCAGCAGGAACGGGTGCACGCCCCATACCCGCACGCGCACCAGCACCAGCCCCTGCAGCAGCACCAGTGCCAGCGCGCACAGACAGTACAATATCCATTTCAGCAGTATCGCCCGCCGCGTCATAGCCGTCCTCCGTCATTGGATCACGTCGAAATCCGTGATGATAAACATCTCCTGTATCTCCGCCACATCGCACTTGGGCGAGAGCACCGCATACCGCGCCAGTCCGCCGTCGTCCGTCTGCACGGACTCCACCGTGCCGATCACCAGACCGGCGGGATAGTAGCCGCCCAGTCCGGACGTGACGATCACATCGCCCTTGATCAGGCTCGCGCTGTCGTTGAGATATTGCAGCCGCAGCCGTCCCTCGGCCATCAGGGCCAGGTCGCCGCCGGCCACCGCCGTCTCGCCGGTGCGGAATACCCGCGCGCCGAACTGGGAGTCCGTGTCCAGCACCGTGGACAGCCGGCACCAGTTCAGCCCCACATCCGTGACCGCGCCCACCAGGTTCCCTGCGCTGTCCACCGCGCAGTCGCCTATGGCCACACCGTGCTGACTGCCCCGGTCCAGCACCAGCGTGCTGGCCCAGTTGGACACGTCGCGCTGGGTGACGCGGGCCGCCTCGAACACCAGGTCGCTGCGCTGCTGCCGCAGCCCCAGCAGCTGGCGCAGCTCTTTATTCTCGGTCGCCGCCGGCTCCATCTGCCGCAGCTGCTCCTCCAGCTCCGCGATCTGCTGCCGCAGCTCTTCGTTCTCCTGCTGCAGGGTCTCCACGTCCTCAAATCGCTGGCTGATGCCGCCGACCCAGCCCGCCACGGCGGACCCAGCCGCCCGGAAGGGCGAGGCGATCACGCCCAGGGCATTGTGCAGCAGCCCCGTCCCGGAGCTCAGGGCCGACACCACGCACAGCGCCACCGCGATGGTGGCCGCCGCGGCCAGCAGCCATATTCCTGTTTTCGTAAAAAATCGCTTCATGTGTCGTTTGTTCCTCTCTGAAGTCTCCCCCGGCAGGGGAGGCGGCAGCGCACCCTCTCAGAGGGAGCGAAGGGGGGCTTTATCCCAGCAGCCGTACCCCGAAGGCGCCCAGCATCTCCGCCAGCAGCACCACCGGCAGCCCCATCACGTTGAAAAAGTCGCCGTCGATGCGCTCCACCAGCAGCGCGCCCTGCCCCTGTACGCCGTAGGCCCCGGCCTTGTCCATGGGCTCGCCCCCGGCGATGTACGCCTTCAGCTCCCGCGCCGTGGCCGGACGGAAATACACGTCCGTGTGCTGGGCGCGGGTCAGGGCTTTCGCCCCCTGCCGCACTGTCACGCCGGTGCACACGGTGTGGCGCCGGCCCTGCAGGGCCGTCAGCATTCGCAGGGCCTCCGCCTCGTCGGCGGGCTTGCCCAGCTTCTTGTCGTCCAGAAACACCATCGTATCCGCCGTGATGACGATCTCGTCCGCGTCGGAGGCCACCGCCTGGGATTTTTCCCGGGAGATGTAGCACACCGTCTCCTCCGGCGTCAGCCCGGCGGGGAAGTACTCCTCCACCTCCGGCACCCGGACGGTGAAGTCAGTGATGCCCATCCGACGCAGAAGCTCCTGCCGCCGGGGAGACCCGGAGGCCAGCACGATCTTTGCCATATACGTCACCTGCCTGTGGAGCCGAAGCCGCCGGCGCCCCGGTCCGTCTCGTCCAGGTCCGCCGCCACCGTCACCGTGGGCTGCACCACCGGCACCACCATCAGCTGGGCGATCCGGTCACCGGGCTGCACCGTATACGGTTCGCTTCCCAGGTTCACCAGCCCCACGCCGATCTCGCCCCGGTAGTCGCTGTCGATGACGCCCACGCCGTTGGACAGGCACACGCCCTTCTTGATGCCCAGCCCGCTGCGGGCGAACACCAGCGCCGCGTAGTCCGCCGACGGCAGGGCGATGGCGATGCCCGTGGGCACCAGCCGCCGTTCACCGGCTGCCAGCGTCACCGCCTCGTCGATGCAGGCGCACAGGTCCATGCACGCCGCGCCGGCGGTGGCGAAGCGGGGGAGAGGTATCTCCGTCCCGAGCTTGGGGGACAGGGCTTTTATCTTCAGCTCCATAGTAACACCTTTTCTTCTTATAATTGAATACCTTTTGTAAATTATGATGAATGTTATACCATTTGTTTTACTCTACGCCGCGGTAGAACAGCCCGCGTGTGCTGTTGTCGTCGGCGGTGACGGTCCCGGCTCTGTGGGCGCGGAGGAGCGCCGCGCACTCCGCCGCCGTCTCCGTGGTGAACCGCAGACGCCCGTACCGCAGGCCGCACCGGAACACCTCCGGCTTGTCCGCCAGTACCAGTGTTTTCCCGTTCTCGATCTCGCACCGGCACCCGTAGGCGCACAGCACTGGGAACTGCTCGCCCCGCCGGTCGGTCAGCACGCTGCCCGCCCCATGGGCGCAGCCCGCGCTGTTCTTTGTCACGCAGTTTTCGGTGATCATCAGCGGCAGACGGCCGTAGACGATAGCCTCGCAGTCGATATATTTGCCGAGGTCCCGCACCTGCTGCCACCGCAGCTCGAAGCTGGCCGTCACGGACGATAGTCCCTGTTCCTGCCAGAAGCGCACCGCCCGGCTGTTGTACACGTTCAGGCCGAAGTCGCCGCGGAGCGTTCTGTCCAGTCCCTTCACGATGGCCAGGTGGCCCAGGTTGCCGATGGCCGCGGACGTCGCCTCCGGGTGCCGCTGCAGAATATCCCGGAGCACCGGCTCGTCCGCCGTGCGGAATATCCGGGGCAGCACCGCGCAGAACTCCGCCTGCCCGATATAGGGCGTCAGGTCCATCTTATCCAGCAGCTCCGCCGGGATATACACGATGGCGGGGCGTTCCGCCAGCAGCTCGGCCGTCAGCTGATCGGGCCGGCTGATGGACACGGTAAAGTCCATCTCCGCCGCGCCCGCCGGTGCCTCCGGCAGGGGAGAGGCGGGCAGCTCCCGGCGCTTCGGAATGTCCGTCCGCCGCGCCGCCAGCTCGTCCAGCAGCTCCCGCCGCAGGCCGTTGATCACGCTGGCGGGCACCATCAGCCCCTCGTCCAGCTCTATTTCGATCTGATCCGCCGCGAACACCGTACCGCCGGTCTTGGACAGCCGCTGCCGCAGCTCCTCCTCCGTCACGGCGCGGTTTCGCGCCTCCTCCGGCATATCGCCCGTGGCCATGGCTATGGCCACGCCGCCGCCGGCGGCGCAGACGCCGCCCAGCCGCACCGGTTCGCCCCGGCGCACCGTCAGATGCAGGTTCACCGGTATCCGCCGGTTCTCTTTCCCGTTTTCATACGTCTCACGGGCCGCGGCGAACAGCGCCTTCGGCTCCGGTACGTTTTCCGGCCGGGTGCCGAACATGGCTCTGCCCTTTTTACCAAGCCAGTAGCCGTCGGTGAACCCGCTGCGGGAGAAGGCCTGCTCCAGCGCCCGGGACTCCTCTGCCGTGGGTGGCCGCTTTTCATCCAGCAGGCGGCGGTAGATACCCGTCACCACGGCCACGTATTCCGGCCGCTTCAGCCGTCCCTCCAGCTTCAGGCAGGCCACGCCCATGGACGCCATATCCCGCAGATAGGCGGACAGGTTGGCGTCCTTCAGGCTCAGGGGATGCGCGTCCCGGCAGGGACCGTTCACGCCGTAGGGCAGACGGCAGGGTTGGGCGCAGGCGCCCCGGTTGCCGCTGCGCTGTCCCAGCACGGCGCTCATCTCGCACTGGCCGGAGTAGCACATACACAGTGCCCCGTGGCCGAACACCTCGATCTCCGCGCCGCAGCCGGCGCAGATCTCCCGTACCTCGTCCCGGTCCAGCTCCCGGGCCAGCACCACGCGCTCCATGCCCAACGCCGCGGCCGCATTGGCGCCGCCCAGCGTGAACAGGCTCATCTGCGTGCTGGCGTGAAGAGGCAGGTCCGGCACGATCTCCCGCGCCAGCGCCAGCAGGCCCCAGTCCTGCACCAGCACCGCGTCCACGCCCATGGCGTTGGCCTTTCGCAGCGATGCCGCCGCCCCGGGCAGCTCCCGGTCGGTCAGCAGGGTGTTCAGGGTTAGGAATACCCGCACGCCCCGCAGATGGCAGTACCGCACCGCCGACGCGAATTCCTCGTCGGTAAAGTTTTTCGCGCTTCGCCGCGCGTTGAACGCACCGAAGCCCATATACACCGCGTCCGCGCCGTTCTGCACCGCGGCGGTCAGCGCCTCGTATCCCCCCGCGGGGGCCAAAAGCTCCATCATCACCGGTGGTTGTTCTGGTTCTGCCCGTTCTGCAGCTTCCGGCGCAGCTCCGCCGCCTCGCTCTTGGCGCGGCTGGCCTCGTCCAGATACGTCTTCACCTGCCGGCGCAGATTTTCCGCGCCCTCCTGCGCCTTGGTGAGCTGGTCCGCCAGATTGACCGCCGTCAGCACCGCCGCCGCGTCACGGCTCATATGGGCGCTGTCCATCAGCTTCTGCATCTCCGCGTCCACCATGCCGCCGATCTTCTCCATGTAGGCGGCGTCCTCCTCCGCTACGAGGATGTACTCTGTGCCGCAGATCGACATCGTTACCCGGTTCGCCATACCAAAACCCTCCTTTGTCCGTTTCGCTGGGTACATATACTTATACAAATAGCATTATACCACAAAACCCGCCGGAGAAAAGTCTATTTTGGCGAAAAGCGGAAATTTGTAAAAAGTTGTCCCGCCCCGCTTTACGCCGCCCCCTTTTTCGTGTAGAATGGAGAGCACAAATGAGAGGGGAGGTCATCGCCATGGACGGCTATATACTTCGGAACAGGCAGGAGCAGCTGACGCTGCCCGCCGACGCGGCCGACAAGCTGCTGCAAAGCGGTCAGGGCGACGCCGCCCTGCTGTATCTGGCCCTGCGCCGCTTCGGCCGGGGCGTCACACCGGAGGAGCTGGAAAAGGTCCTGCCCATCAGCCGCCTGCGGATCGACGCGGCGGAGCAGGTCCTTCAGGACCTGGACCTGCTGCCCCGTCCGGCCCGCCAGACGCCGCCGGCCCCGGCGGACGAGCGTCCGGTCTACACCGCCCAGGACATCGCCGGACTGCTGACGGACAACGAGGGCTTCCGGCTGCTGGTGCCCCAGACGGAGCAGCAGCTGGGCAAGAAGCTCCGCACCGCCGACCTGCAGATACTGGCCGGCCTTTACGATGACCTCGGTATGCCCGCCGACGTGATCTATCTTCTGGTGTGCCATTGTGTCGAACGGGCCCGCAGCCAGTGGGGCGAGGGTAGACGACCAACCATGCGCCAGGTGGAAAAAGAGGGCTATCGCTGGGTACAGCTTGGCATATTTGACCAAAATTCAGCCGCAGTATACCTGAAAAAGTGGGCAGAGCGCAACAGGAAGTACACTTCCTATTTGTCGAATTTACGAATTCTTAACAGGCCACCGGTGGAGGCCGAGCGCCGCTACATCGACCAGTGGATGGACATGGGCTTCCCGCCGGAGACGGTGGCCCTGGCCTATGAGCGCACGGTGTTCTACAAGAAGGACCTGAACTGGCGCTATCTTAACGGCATCCTGCGCCGCTGGCACGACGCCGGCTGGCACACGCCCCACCAGGTGGAGCAGGGCGAGGCCGCCGCCAAGCGGCCCGCTGCCGCCGGCAAGCCCGCCGCCCCCGCCGGGGACAAGGACGCCTGGATGCGCCGCTATATCAAGAGGTGAGAGTATGTCATACGACGGTATCATCATGCAGCGGGCCATTGCCCGCTTTGACCAGGCCCGCCAGCGCCGGGAGGCCGAGCTGGACCAGCGCCGCCGGGAGGCCTTTGCCCGCCAGCCCCGCCTGCGGGACATCGACCGCACCCTCCGCACCACCATGAGCCGCATTGTGGCCGCCGCCGCCAAAAAGGGCGAAGACCCGCTGCCCGCCCTGCGGGTCCTGCGGGATGAGAACCTCTCCCTGCAGCGTGAGCGCGCCGCCTTGCTGGAGGACATGGGCTATCCCGCCGACTACCTGGAGGACAAGCCCGCCTGTCCCCTCTGCGGCGACACCGGCTACACCCGGTCCGGCGTCTGCGCCTGCCTGAAGCAGTACTATGCCCGCGAGCAGCTGGCGGAGCTCTCCCGGCTGCTTCCCCTGGGCGAGGCCCGGTTCGACACCTTCCGCTTCGACCTGTACGACAGCGCCGTGTGGGACAGCTACGGCATCTCCCCCCGCGCCAACATGGAGCGCAACTTCGACGTCTGCCGGGACTTTGCCCGCCAGTTCTCCCGGGGCAGCGGCAGCCTGCTGCTCTCCGGCGGCACCGGCCTGGGCAAGACGTTCCTCTCCGCCTGCATCGCCCGGGAGGTCAGCGATTCCGGATTCTCCGTGGTCTACGACACCGCGATCAGCGTTTTCTCCCGCTACGAGGACGCCAAGTTCCGTCCCGATGAGATCAGCGATGCCGACGTCCGCCGCTGCGAGAGCTGCGACCTGCTGATCCTGGACGACCTGGGCACCGAGATGACCACCGCCTTTGTCCAGAGCGCCCTCTATCAGATCGTCAACGGCCGTATGCTCTCCGGCAGGTCCACCATCATCAGCACCAACCTGGCCCCGGAGGAGCTGGGCCATCGCTACGGTGCGCCCATCCTCTCCCGCATCGAGGGCGCCTACCAGATCCTGCCCTTCTTCGGCGAGGATATCCGCACAAAGCAGTGACCGCCGCACCCGTCCCGACAGGGGCGGGTGCTTTTTTTTATTTCCCGACGGCCTTCGCCCGCTTTCGACAGGCCTCCCGCCGTACAATAGGCGAAAAAGGAGGCGACCGCCATGAAAAAAGACCAGAAGACCGATTTCCTCTCTGCCCGCGTGCGATACATACCCATCAACGATATACGGCCCAACCCCCAGCAGCCCCGCCGCCGCTTCGACCCGGAGGGCCTGCAGGAGCTGGCGGCCAGCATCGCCGCCTACGGCATCCTGCAGCCCATCACCGTCCGGCAGCAGGGCGCTGTCTATGAGCTGGTGGCCGGCGAGCG
>DJPP01000042.1:0-4044 GCA_002438575.1 Oscillospiraceae bacterium UBA6409
TTGTTCTCGGGGCGGATCATCAGGAAGTAGAAGATGGCGATCATCAGGACGATCATCAGAATGGTGGAACCCATACCGCCGGAGGTAGAGGTAGCGGCAGCATCAGCGTAAGCGATCTGAATCATGGAACATTACTCCTTTAACAACAAAGTGATATTATTATACATAGTTCTTTTGCTTTTGGCAAGAGGTTTATATCTTCTCCGCCAGTTTTTTACTATATTCCTCCCGGAACGCTTCAAAGCACCCGTTGTCCAGGCTGTCGCGGATACGCTCCGTCAGCTTGTTGTAAAAATACAGATTGTGCATCACCGCCAGGCGCATCCCCAGCATCTCCTCTGCCGTGAACAGATGTCGGATATATGCCCTGCTGAACTGCCGGCACACCGGGCAGTCACATTCCGGGTCGATAGGCTGTTCATCCAGCTTGTATTTGGCGTTTTTGATGTTCAGCGTGCCCCTCCAGGTAAACAGCTTTCCGTGCCGCGCGTTGCGCGCCGGCATCACACAGTCAAAGAAGTCCACGCCCCGGGCCACGCCCTCAATGATGTTGCTGGGCGTGCCCACGCCCATGAGATACCGCGGCTTATCCGCCGGCATATACGGCTCCACCGCCTCGATGATCTCATACATCACCTCCGTGGGCTCCCCCACTGCCAGTCCGCCGATGGCATAGCCGTCGCAGTCGATCCTGGCGATCTGCTGCATATGCCATATCCGCAGATCGGCGTAGGTGGCGCCCTGGTTGATGCCGAACAGCATCTGTCCGGCGTTTACCGTGTCCGGCAGCGCGTTCAGTCGGTCGTGTTCCTTTTTGCAGCGTTCCAGCCACCGCAGCGTCCGTTCGCAGGAGGCCTTGGCGTAGTCGTAGGGTGTGGGGTTTTCCACGCATTCGTCAAAGGCCATGGCGATGTCGCTGCCCAGATTGCTCTGGATACGCATACTCTCCTCCGGCCCCATGAAGATGCGGTGTCCGTCCAGGTGACTGGCAAACGTCACGCCCTCCTCACTGATCTTCCGCAGCCCCGACAGCGAGAATACCTGGAAGCCGCCGGAGTCGGTCAGGATCGGGCCATCCCAGCGCATGAACGTGTGCAGGCCGCCCATAGCCCGCACCACGTCATCGCCCGGCCGCAAATGCAGGTGGTATGTGTTGGACAACTCGATCTGCGTCCCCAGCCGTTCCTTCAGGTCGATGGCGCTGACGCCGCCCTTGATGGCGGCCTGGGTGCCTACGTTCATAAACACCGGTGTCTGCACTTCGCCGCCATGGGCACAGGTAAACACACCTCGCCGGGCTTTTCCCTCTTTTTTGATGACCTTGAACATTTCTCTCTCCTGCTTTCACTGAATAAACATCGCATCGCCGATATGTACAAGAGTCGGGAAAGCGAATAAACCGCACATTGTCCTGCTCCCTTTCATAGTGAAGTACGGCAGCCATGGCCGCCGTACTTCCGGTTGAAATCACTTGCCATCAGGCGATGTCTTCCGCCGCTTCCGAATGCTGATACAGATATTCCGGCGCAATGTCAATGTCGCCGTCATTCCAAACAGTCACGCCATAATCGATATAGACGCCTGCAAAGGTGTGTTCATCGATCAGCGGTGCAAAACCCGCATCTTTCAATAAGGGGGTAAAATCGAAGACTTTTGCTTCTCCGGTTGTAAATCGGAGCCAAAGCTTGTGACCGGGCAGCGGACGAACGCCGCAGACCTTGATGGCAGGCTCCTGCTCCCCTGCATACGCAATTCCGTTAGAAATATACATAAGCGTTCCTCCTTATCTCAGCGGTTCGATTTTGCCGAAAGGAATGTTTTGTACCGCCTTGTTCCATGCGGCGTAGAGTTCATCCTCGTGGATAGCGGCCCAAGCCTGCACCAGCTTCAACTGTTTGACAGGAAGGCTGCCTGCGATCAATTCGCCGTCCACGCCAACTGCTGCCTCATACTCGTTGTAATACACATGAAAGTGTGGTTTGTGATGCTTGTCAGTGTCGCTGTAGATCATCTTGATGATGATGTTATAGAATCTGCAAAGCTCCGGCATTTTTGCACCTCCCGCTTCTGATTCATTATACCGTTTCTGCAACTATACGTCAACATATTATGCCCACAACACCGCATTTCACTGAATAAACATCGCGTCGCCAAACGAGAAAAACCGGTATCGTTCCTCCACCGCCTGCCGATAGGCCGCCAGCACGTGCTCTCGTCCCGCCAGTGCCGATACCAGCATGATGAGTGTGGACTCCGGCAGATGAAAGTTTGTCACCAATGCGTCCAGCACCTTGAACCTGTACCCCGGATAGATAAAAATATCCGTCCATCCGGCGCTGGCGCGCATGGTGCCGTCCTCCGCCGCCTGCGATTCTATCGTGCGGCAGCTGGTGGTACCCACGCAGATGACCCGCCCGCCGTTTTTCTTCGTCTCGTTGATAAGATCGGCCGTCTCCTGGGGGATCACGCAGTATTCGCTGTGCATGGTGTGGTCGGTGATCTCGTCCTCCTTTACCGGACGGAAGGTCCCCAGTCCCACATGAAGTGTAACGTATCCCACCTTTACACCCATTGCCTGTACTCTTTCCAGCAGCTCCGGCGTGAAATGCAGCCCCGCCGTGGGCGCCGCCGCCGAGCCGTTTACCTTGGAGTACACTGTCTGATAACGCTCCTGATCCTGCAGCTCTTCCTTGATATACGGCGGCAGGGGCATCTTGCCCAGTCGTTCCAGTACCTCCAGGAATATCCCCTCATACGAGAACCTTACCAGCCGGTTGCCGTCCGGCAGCTCGTCCACCACCTCTGCCGTCAATTCACCGCTGCCGAAAACGACCTGTGCGCCCTTCCGAAGCTTCTTCCCCGGCCGCACCAGGCATTCCCAGATGTTGTCGCCCCGGTCGATCAACAGCAGTATCTCGCAGGCCCCGCCGCCGGGCGCCCGATGGCTCAGCAGCCGTGCCGGCAGTACCCGGGAGTTGTTCAGGATCAGGCAGTCGCCCGGACGCAGATACTCCGGCAAGTCATAGAAATGCCGGTGCTCTACCGCCCCCGTTTTTTTGTCCAGCACCAGCAGCCGTGAACCGTCCCTCCGTTCCAACGGCGTCTGCGCGATCAGCTCCTGCGGCAGGTCAAAGTAAAAATCATGTGTTTTCATCGTGTATCACTCATTCATTCAAAATTTGCATACCGCGGGATATTATAGTATACTTCCGGCCTTTATGCAACGTTTTTCCCGGGAAAAGTTCCTTTGCATAGGGAAAAGCCGCGGTCATACCGCGGCTTTTCAAAAGAATGATAGCAATAATCACAGATGCAGCGCGCAGCTTACACCAAAACGGCCTTGTGGAACACCTTTTTGCCCTTTTTGATAACCACGCCGTCACCGGTGAACTGTTCGCAGCCGAAGGTCGTCTCAATGGCCGCCACCTTCTCATCGTTGACAGTGACGCCGCCCTGCTGCACCAACCGGCGCGCCTCGCCCTTGGAGGCCGCCAGACCGCACTTCACCAGCAGGGTCAGCACATCGATGCTGCCGCCGCCGAAATCGTCGTTGGTCAGCTCGGTGGTGGGCATATGCTCCGTGTCGCCGCTGCCGGCAAACAGCGCCTTGGACGCGGCCTTGGCCTTCTCCGCCTCCTCCTCGCCGTGCACCAGCTTTGTCAGCTCGTAGGCCAGGATCTCCTTGGCCTCGTTCAGCTGGGAACCCTCCCAGCCGGCCATCTTGTCGATCTCCTCCAGCGGCAGGAACGTCAGCATACGGATGCACTTGAGCACATCGGCATCGTCCACATTGCGCCAGTACTGGAAGAACTCGAAGGGGCTGGTCTTGTTGGGGTCCAGCCACACAGCGCCGCTGGCGGTCTTGCCCATCTTCTTGCCCTCGGAGTTCAGCAGCAGGGTGATGGTCATGGCGTGGGCGTCCTTGCCCAGCTTCTTGCGGATCAGCTCGGTGCCGCCCAGCATATTGCTCCACTGATCGTTGCCGCCGAACTGCATATTGCAGCCATAGTGCTGGAACATATAGTAGAAGTCGTAGCTCTGCAT
>DJPP01000042.1:4103-4458 GCA_002438575.1 Oscillospiraceae bacterium UBA6409
ATGTAGTTGAACTCCAGGAAGCTCAGACCCTTCTCCATGCGCTGCTTGTAGCACTCGGCGCGCAGCATATTGTTCACGGAGAAGCAGGCGCCTACCTCACGCAGCATCTCGATGTAGTTCAGCGGCTTCAGCCACTCGGAGTTATACAGCATCAGTGCCTTGCCGTCGGAGAAGTCGATGAACTTCTCCATCTGACGCTTGAAGCACTCCGCATTGTGCTTGATGGCGTCCTCGGTCAGCATCTGGCGCATATCGGTACGGCCGGAGGGGTCGCCGATCAGCGTCGTACCGTCGCCGATCAGAGCGATGGGCTTGTTGCCCGCCATCTGCAAACGCTTCATCAGGCACAGCGCCA
>DJPP01000042.1:4512-9649 GCA_002438575.1 Oscillospiraceae bacterium UBA6409
CAGTCAAAGCCAATGTAGAACGTGGCCTTGCCGTTGTTGACCATCTCGCGGATCTCTTCCTCATTTGTGACCTGTGCGATCAAACCGCGTGCCACCAGTTCCTCGTAAATACCCATAGCTTCAATTTCCTTTCTGTATGTTCATTTGTTTTCTTGTGACAGGGAATAAAAAACGCCCCCTGTCATCTCGACAGAGGGCGATGCAAATGCTCGCGGTACCACCTCATATTTGCCATGCCCTCGCAGACACGACCTCATCGGGTGCAGACACACCCTACCGCTGTAACGGGCGGACCCGACACATCCCTACTGGTCCATTACGGACGTTCAGAAGGCTGCTCCGGGATGTATTCACCCATTTCTCCCTCTCCTCCTTGCACCATCCGGAGGCTCTCTTGGCAGGTCTGAAATGCGCTACTTATTCCCTTCATCGCTGTTGCGGTATCAAGTTGAGGCTATTGTAGCAGATTTTTTTCGTTTGTCAACCACTATTTTTCATGTTGCGAAAAAATTTTTTACAGCTCCTCCCGGAATTTCTCCGCCTGTACCAGCAGCTCCTCCGCGCCGTCCAGCATGGTCTGGGACACATGGCTGCCGCCGGTGAGCCGCGCCAGCTCCTGCCGCCGCTGCTCCCGGTCCAGCCGACGCACCTCCGTGTAGGTCCGTCCATTCCTCTCGCCCTTCTCCACGGAGAAATGCGTGTCCGCCATGGCCGCCAGCTGCGGCAGATGTGTCACGCACAGCACCTGCTTTTTCCGGCTGATACGCGCCATCTTCTCCGCCACCTTCTGGGCCGCCCGGCCGGAAACGCCGGTGTCCACCTCGTCGAACACCATGGTCCCCACCTGATCCTGCTCGCTGAGCACGTTCTTCATGGCCAGCATGATCCTGGCCAGCTCGCCGCCGGAGGCGATCTTGTGGATGGGCCGCAGCTCCTCGCCCACGTTGGCGGACATCAGAAACCGCACCGCGTCCATACCGTCGCCGTCCAGCGGCTTTTCCGCAAAGTCCACCGCAAAACGTATCTTCCCCATGTCCAGCTGCTGCAGCTCGGTGAGTATCTGCGACGTCAGCTGTTCCGCTGCTGCCTTTCGGGCATCGGACAGTGCCTGCGCCGCCTGCCGTGCCTCCTTCTCCGCCTTGGACAGCGCCTGCTCCAGCCGTACCAGCGTGTCGCCCGCATCCTCGATCTGCGCCAGCTCCGCCTCACACCGGGCCTGGTAGTCCAGCATATCCTCCACGGTCGCGCCGTACTTCTTTTTCAGCCGGTACAGCAGGTCCATCCGGCTCTCCACCCGGTCCAGCTCACCGGGCGACACATCCAGCTCGCCCCGCTTGTCCTCTACGGTGGCCGCGATGTCGTACACCTCGCTGTACGCCTCCCCCAGCCGTTCATACAGCTGACCGAAAGTGTCGTCCAGATGCCGTACGCCGCCCAGCGCATCCTGGGCCTGCCGCAGGGCGCTCAGTGCCCCGCCGCCGCTGTCGTCGCCGTTGAGGGCGTAGTCCGCCCCGGCCACAGCGTCCAGGAACTTCTCCGCGTTCCGGAGCATCCCCCGCCGTGCTGTCAGCTCCTCCTCTTCACCGGCCTTCAATTTTGCCCGCCGCAGCTCCTCGATCTGGTATTGCAGGGTATCCACCCGCCGGGCCTTTTCCGCCTCATCCATTTGCAGCGCACCGATCTGCCGCCGTATATCTGTAAAGTGTTTATACTTCTCAGCATATGTATTTGCAAGATACTCTACCCTGCCAAAGCTGTCCAGATACACAATGTGCTGCTCCTCGTCCAGCAGCTGCTGCCCGTCGTGCTGCCCGTGGATGTTCAGCAGCCGGGCGCCCAGTGCCCGCAGCTGCGACACCGTCACCGGCCGCCCGTTGACCCGGCACACGTTCTTGCCGTCGGCCTGGATCTCCCGCTGTAGCAGCAGCGTCCCGTCCGCCTCCGGCTGTATGCCCAGCGTCTCCGTCAGCTCCGGTGCCGTGCCGGAAAAGGCCGCGCTGACAAAGGCCTTGTCCGCCCCGGTACGGATCAGCTCCCGGCTGGTCCGCTGCCCCAGCACGGCGCTCAGGCTGTCGATGACAATGGATTTGCCCGCGCCCGTTTCGCCGGTCAGGGCGTTGAAACCCGGCGCGAATTCAATATCCGCCGCCTCAATGACGGCGATATTTTCAATATGCAGCAGCTCCAGCATACCGCTTACCTCCTCAGCGCAGCATCTGCCGCACCTGCTCGCAGAAATCCGCCGCGTGGGCGCTGTCGTGGAATACCAGCAGCACCGTGTCGTCGCCGGCCAGCGTACCCACGATATCCGTATCCTCCATGCTGTCCAGCGCGAAGGCGGCGGCGTTGGCCATGCCGTTCATGGTCTTGATGATCGCCAAATTCTGCGCGTTTTCCGCCGACACGACGCACTCCCGAAAGATCGTCTGCAGCTTCTCCTCAAAATTCAGCTTCGGCATCTGGGCCGACACGGCATAGCGATACCCGCCCTTGCCGTCCGGTGCCTTTACCAGATGCAGCTGCTTGATGTCCCGGGAAACGGTGGCCTGTGTGCAGGCAAAGCCCCGTACCGCCAGCAGCTGCATCAGCTGCTCCTGCGTCTCCACGGCTGTCTCCTCAATGATCTGCAATACCGCTGTCTGCCGGTCATTTTTCATGCTTCAGCGCCTCCATCCCCATCTTTGAATCCAGTATCTCACAAAAACTCTTCTTGCTCAGCCGTACCAGCTTCGTCACGAACTTCGACTGCCGTGTCCGTACCACATCGCCGTTTTTCAGCGAAAACGCCTTCCCGCCGTCCACAGACAGATACACGAACTTTCGATTGGCATCTGCCGTCTCCACCAGCAGCGTGTGCTCCGGTGATAGCACATAGCTGCCCGCCCGGGTCGAGTGAGGGCAGATAGGCGTCAGCAGCAGATTGTGGGCTGTAGGCTCCACGATGGGCCCGCCGGCCGCCATAGAGTACCCCGTGGATCCGGTGGGCGTGGACACGATGGCCCCATCGCCGGTGATCCTGGTCAGCCGTCCCTCCTCCGTGGATACATCCAGCCGCACCACCCGGGCCACACTGCCCTTTGAGATCACCGCGTCGTTCAGCGCGATATTGTTGTATACGGGCTTACCCTCCCGCAGCACGGTCACGTCCAGCATCATCCGTGACTCTACGGCAAAGTCCCAGCTTTTCAGGTCACGCAGCCGTTCCAGCTCATTGGGCTCCAGCTCGGACATAAAGCCAAGGCTCCCCAGATTGATGCCCAGCACCGGCACATTGTGCAGCGCCACTGTCCGGGCCAGATGCAGGATCGTACCGTCGCCGCCGAAGGCGATCAGCATATCCGCCCGCTTTATCTCCTGCTGTAACTGCCGGATGGGCACACCCAGCTGATCGTCATAGCCCTCCCGACTGAAGGGCAGACACACCACCGTTTCAAAACCGAGCCCCTCCAGCAGCTCCCTGGACCGCTTGGCCACAGTCAGCTCGCTGTCCCGATAGGGGTTCGGACAAAGAATTACGCGTTTCATATCTCCCCATGACCTTCCTTCAACGCAGAATGTGAGGCGTCCACCAACGCCCGCAGGTCAGGGATACAGTCCGCCTCCCCGCCCTTTTTCAGATAGCCGAGGTATTCAATATTGCCCTCCGGTCCGCGGATGGGTGAATATGTGATACCAAGAACTGTAAAGTTGTTTTCCTTTGCATGATCCAGGAAGTGCTCCAACACCTCCAGATGTACCGCCGGATCCCGGACGACGCCCTTTTTCCCCACCTTTTCCCGTCCCGCTTCAAACTGCGGCTTGATGAGGCAGGCCACCTCGCCGCCCTCGCGCAGCAGCGCATATAGCGCGGGAAAGATCAGCTTCAGCGAGATAAAGCTCACGTCGATGGACGCAAGATCCAACGCCTCCGGTATCTGCTCCGCGGAGAGATACCGCGCGTTGGTCCGTTCCAGACACACCACCCGTGCATCGCTCCGCAGCTTCCAGTCCAGCTGTCCATAGCCTACATCCACGGCGTAGACCTTTGCCGCGCCGTTTTGCAGCATACAGTCCGTAAACCCGCCGGTGGACGCGCCGATATCCGCGCACACCTTGCCCTCCAGCGTGATGGGAAAGGTCTGCATGGCCTTTTCCAGCTTCAGTCCGCCCCGGCTCACATACCGCAGCGCGTGGCCCCGTACCTCCACGCTGGCGTCCTCCGCCACCGGCGTTCCGGGCTTGTCCGATCGCTGTCCGTCCACGAATACCAGACCTGCCATAATGGTGGTCTGGGCTTTCTGGCGGCTCTCGCACAGCCCGCGTTCTGTCACAAGCACATCCAGCCGTATTTTTTTGCTCATGCCAATACCTCCCGCACCGCCTGTGCGATGCCCTCTGCGTCCAGACCGAGGGCGTGCCGCAGCTCTGCTGCGGACCCCTGGCTTGGCAGTGCCGTGCCGACGCTTCGCAGTACCAGCTTTTCCGTGCCCGCGCCCTGCTCCAGCAGCAGCGCGCTCAGCCGTTCGCCCACCGCGCCGGCGCGGAGCTGATCCTCCGCGGCCACTATGCGCTTTACGCCGTCCAGCGCCCGGCAAATACCGTCGCTGTCCAGCGGCGCGACCCGGTTCAGCTTTACCACCCGGGCGGAAACGCCCTCCCCCGCCAGCAGCGCCGCTGCCCGCAGCGCCTGCTGCGTCAGGATACCGTAGGTCACGATAGCTGCGTCTGTCCCCTGACGGAGCACCGTCACTGCTCCATCGCCGCAGTCGCCGTCATAACCGTCCTCGCCGCCCCTGGGATACCGCACCGCCACCGGCCCGTCCATCTCCAGCACCGCCCGCCGCAGCATCCGCCGCAGCTCGGCAAAGCTGGCGGGCGCGAGCACCGTCATGCCCGGTATCTGGCTCAGATAGTCCAGACAGCCATGGTGTGTCTCGCCGTCTGCGCCCACGATGCCGCAGCGATCCACCGCCAATACAACGTGGAGCTTCTCCAGCGCCATATCCTGTACCAGCATATCGTAGCCCCGCTGCAAGAAGCTGTAATACACGGCAAACACCGGGATCAGCCCCTGCTTGGCCATACCGCCGGCCATAGCCACGCCGTGTCCCTCCGCGATACCCACGTCAAAGAAGCGCCGCGGGAACTCCCGTGCAAA
>DJPP01000068.1 GCA_002438575.1 Oscillospiraceae bacterium UBA6409
ATACCAAAGGACTTCTTGGTGTCGTACTCAAAGTACGCCTGACAGTACATATCTGTCGTCTCTCCGATGATCTTGATGGAGTTCTTGTTGGCACCCACGGTACCGTCGGAGCCAAGGCCCCAGAACTTACAGGAGATGGTGCCCTCCGGCTCGGTGAGCAGGGGCGCGCCCACGGGCAGGGACAGATGGGTCACGTCGTCCACGATGCCGATGGTAAAATGGTTCTTCGGCTCGTCCAGCAGCAAATTGTCGAACACGGCCTTCAGCTGGGCGGGGGTGGTGTCCTTGCTGCTGAGGCCGTAGCGGCCGGCGAAGATCTCCGGACGATCCTTCTCGTTGATGTAGGCGGCGCAGATATCCTCGTACAGTGGCTCACCAATGGAGCCGATCTCCTTGACGCGGTCAAGGACGGCAACCTTTTTCACCGTCTTGGGCATGGCGGCCATCAGGTGCTTGCGGGAGAAGGGACGGAACAGGTGTACCTGTAGGAAGCCTACCTTCTCGCCCTTGGCGTTCAGGTAATTGACGACCTCCTGGGCGCAGCCGCCCACGGAGCCCATGGCCACGATGACGCGCTCAGCGTCCGGTGCGCCATAGTAGTTGAACAGATGGTACTCACGGCCGGTCAGCTTGCTGATCTGGGCCATGTAGTCCTCCACGATGTCGGGCAGCTCGGCATAGGCCGTGTTGTTGGACTCGCGCAGCTGGAAGTAGATATCCGGGTTATCCACCAGAGAACGCATCCGGGGGTCCTCCGGGTTCAGGGCGTTGGCGCGGAAGGCGGCCAGCGCGTTGTAGTCCACCAGCTTGGCGTACTCGTCGTAGGTCAGCACGTCGATCTTCTGGATCTCGTGGCTGGTGCGGAAGCCGTCGAAGAAGTGCAGGAACGGGATGCGGGCCTTGATGGCACTCAGATGTGCCACAGCGGCCAGGTCAGCGGCCTGCTGCACACTGCCGCTGGACAGCATGGCAAAGCCGGTCTGACGGCAGTTCATCACGTCGGAGTGATCGCCGAAGATGGAGAACGCGTGGGTGCCCACGGTACGGGAGGCCACATGCAGCACGCCGGGCAGACGTTCACCGGAGATACGGTGCATGGTGGGGATCATCAGCATCAGGCCCTGGGACGCGGTGAAGCTGGTGGCCAGAGCACCGGCCTCCAACGCGCCGTGACAGGCGCCGCAGGCACCGGCCTCGGACTGCATCTCCACCAGGCGCACCGGCTGGCCAAAGATGTTTTTCCTGCCGTTGGCCGACCACGCATCGGCGTGCTCCGCCATGGGGCTGGACGGCGTAATGGGATAGATGGCAGCGACCTCGGAAAAGGCGTATGCCACATACGCCGCCGCTTCGTTGCCGTCGCAGATCTTCATGATCTTGCTCATCTTTCTTTCCTCCTCTATAAGAGTGTTCCCGCCCCTCCGGGCGGGCTTACCAATACAGAATTAATTATAGCATTCGCGCTTTACATGGTCAATGCAGCAGGGGCGATTCTGTGATTTTTACCACAAAATCGCCCCTGTATTTGTTCAAAAAAGCAAGTCAAAATACGATCGGATCACCGTCCGCCCGGACGTGTCCATCGGTGACGGTCAAATCGCCGCCCAGTTGATTTTCATACACGCCGTCGGCTCTTTCCACCGCCGCAGCCTCTCCTCTGCCGGACAGGTCGAACACACCTGTGACCTCACCCTCTGAAGACTTGTAATGGCCGATGACCGTGCCGCCGCTGACCTCGTACCACACCGCGCCGTCCAGCGGCAGCGTCTGCTTCATGGCCTTGCACCGGCGCAGGAAGTCCGACAGGTCAGACCGCTTGTCGCCGAAATTGTCGTCCGCATCGAACAGCCCTACCTGACGGCGCGGCGCGAACTCTGTGCCGCCGTAGAGCAGCATACTGCCCCGGCAGAAGTACAAAAAAGCCAGCCAGTGCCGCAGCCGCCGTTCGTCCTGCACCCAGTGGGCCAGACGCGGCGTGTCGTGGTTCTCGCCGCAGCGCATCTTGATAAAGCCCGCGGGATATGTCTGCTCCTGATAGTTCAGCATATCGATGTACTGCCGCAGGCTGTTTTTGCCGGACAGATACCCTTCAAACCACGGCCAGATATCATAGTCGTAGGTCATGTCGAAGGCCCGGTACAGCTCCGTATCCGTGGCGCAGTAGGCTCCCTGCTGCCGCAGGCCAAGCACATGGGCGCCGTGTACGCTCTCCGCCAGCCAGATGCAGCCGGGGCGGACCGCCTCCACCTCCTGCCGTGCCTGACACCAGAAGTCCAGGGGCACGCTGCTGGCCACATCGCAGCGGAAGCCGTCCACGAGCTCCGCCCACTTTTTCAGCGTGTCGATCTGATAGCGCCACAGTTCCTTGTGGGTATAATCCAGGTCTACTACATCCCACCAGTCCGCCACATGGCGGCTGGGCCGGCCCTGTTCATCCCGGAAAAACCACTCCGGGTGGGTCTGTGCCAGCACCGAGTCCGGCGATGTGTGGTTGTAAACCACGTCGATGATGCACTTCATGCCCCGGGCGTGGATCGCCTCCACCAGATGGCGGAAATCCTCCTCCGTACCGTATTCCGGGTTTACGCCACGGTAGTCACGGATGGCGTAGGGACTGCCCAGCGTGCCTTTGCGGCCCACCTCGCCAATGGGATGGATAGGCATCAGCCACACGATATCCGTACCCAGCGCCTTCAACCTGTCCAGATCAGCCTCCAATGCCCGGAAGGTCCCCTCCGGCGTGTGGTTTCGTACGAACACACTGTAGATCAACCGATGCTGCAATGCCTTATCCGTATTTACTGCCATTTCTGCTGCCTCCTTAGTTCAGAAGTGCCAAGAACTCGTCCTCCGTCAGCACAGGAATGCCCAGTGCCTCCGCTTTTTGCAGCTTGCTGCCGGCGTTCTCTCCGGCCACCACATAGGTGGTCTTTTTCGACACAGAGCCGGCGGCCTTGCCGCCCCGCTTCTCGATCATCTCAGCCGCCGCGTCGCGGGTAAACTTTTCCAGCGTACCTGTCAGCACAAAAGTCATTCCGGAAAAACGGCTGTCAACCATTTCCTCTTTACAGTCCATATTGACGCCGGCGGACTTCAGCCGCGTCAGCAGGTCCTTTGACTGCGGGCTTTCCATCCACTGACAGATATACCGTGCCGTGACAGGGCCCACATCGTCGATGGCTGTCAGCTGATCCTCCGCGGCGGCGGCCAGCGCGTCCATGGTGCCGAACCGCAAAGCCAGCACCTTGGCGGCCTTCTCCCCTACCTGTCGGATCCCCAGCGCATTGATGAGCCGCCACAGGTCGTTCTCCCGGCTTTTGGCGATGGCGTCCACCGCGTTCCGTGCGGATTTTTTGCCCATACGCTCCAGCGGCTCCAGCTGCTCCGGCGTCAGGCTGTACAGATCCGCAGCGGTCTTTACAAGGCCGCTGTCGATCAGCTGCTGCATCACCGCAGGTCCCAGCCCATCAATGTCCATGGCACCCCGGCTGGCAAAGTGGGTCAGATACCGCAGCAGCTGGGCGGGGCACTCCGCGCCGGTGCAGCGAAGCGCAGCGCCGTCCTCGTCCCGCACCACCGGTGCGCCGCACACAGGGCACGTCTCGGGCAGGATATAGGGCTTCGTCCCGGCGGGGCGCTTGTCCGCCACCACCTCGACGATCTCCGGGATGATCTCGCCGGCCTTCCGCACCAACACCGTATCCCCCACCCGGATATCCTTCTGGGTGATATAATCCTGGTTATGCAGCGTGGCAAACGTCACCGTGGTGCCCGCCAGCCGTATCGGCTCCAACTCCGCCTTGGGTGTCAGCACGCCGGTGCGGCCCACCTGTACGACGATATCCTTCACCACCGAGGGCTTGACCTCCGGCGGGTATTTGTACGCGATGGCCCACTTGGGGAACTTCGCCGTACTGCCGATGACCTCGCGGTCGTGCAGATCGTCCAGCTTCACCACCGCGCCGTCGATATCGAAGGGGAACTGCTCCCGGCCGTCGCCCAGCGCCGCGATCTCCGCCAGGATGTCCGCCGGCGCGGACATCCGCTTGTGGGGGATCACCTTGAAATGCTGGCCGGCCAGATAGTCGATCGTCTCTGTGTGGGTGGAAAATTCCCGGCCCTCCGCCAACTGCAAATTAAAAACCGCGATGTCCAGCCGCCGCTGTGCGGCGATCTTGGGGTCCAGCTGCCGCAGGGAGCCGGCGGCGGCATTCCGGGGATTGGCCATCAGGGGCTTTCCCTCTATCTCCCTCTGAGCGTTGATCTCCTCGAACACGCTGCGGGCCATGTACACCTCGCCCCGTACAATGAGCCGGGGCAGCTTCTCCGGCAGGGTCATGGGGATGGATCGGATCGTCCGCAGGTTCTCCGTCACGTCCTCCCCCACCCGTCCGTCGCCCCGGGTGGCACCCCGGACGAACACACCGTCACGGTATTCCAGCGCCACGGACAGGCCGTCCACCTTCGGTTCCACGCTGTAGGCGGGATGCTCCAGGGGTATCTTCTCCAGGAAGCGGCAGACCTCCTCGTCGTCGAACACATCCTGCAGGCTCTCCAGCGGCACGGCGTGGGTCACCTGCTGAAACTCCGTCAGCGTCTGTCCGCCCACCCGCTGGGTAGGAGAATCTGGGGTGATCTCCTCCGGGTGCGCCGCCTCCAGGTCCTCCAGCCGCCGCAGCAGATGGTCATATTCATAATCCGACATGGTGGGCGCATCCAGCACATAATAGAGGTATCCATTCTCCGTCAGCGTGCGGCGCAGCTCCTGTATCTCCTTGCGATAGTCCATATCCAAGCCCTCATCCATTGTTCATAATGTACTCGTCAGCGTAATCCTCGATCTTATCCTCCGTGGTGCTGAAATAGGTGTACGTCTGGGGCACGCCGCCCACGATCACCGTCTCTGCCACGGATATCTCGTTGCTCACTTTTGTGTAGGTGGTGATCCCCGGCAGCAGGATACTCACGTGCACGTCCACATCCAGCAGGATCTGGTGCTTTGTCTGGTTGATGCCCGCCGCCGTGAATTTATCACGGAACTTGGCGGTGGCCGTGCCGATCGTCTCCATTTTTACCGTCAGCTTCGGTCCCCGGCCCGCAAGAAACGGCGAGCCGGTCAACGTACCCAGCGGCACCGCCAGCTCGCTGGCGGATACCTGACTCAGCCGCGCCAGCACGTCATCCGCCACCGCGGTCTGCAGGCGGTTGAATTCCGCCATATTGCTGCTCAGCGCCGTCACATGGCCGTCGCTGTCCTTGTCGAACTTTACCAGCCGGTCGTATTCCATCCAGCCGTTCTCCACGGCATCGTTCACCGCCGCCACCACGATGCGGCTGACGGTGTTGGCGCACCGGGCTGTGGCTAAATTTTCCAGCATGGGCCGCAGGTGCAGCAGGATCGCCGTCAGCAGTGCCGTCACCGCCAGCAGGATGATCGCCAGCCACACGCGCACCCGCTGCCGCCGGGTCAATCGTATATACCGCAGCCGGCCCATGCCGTCACCCCCCCATAGACGCGCTGTATAACGCGCTTACTACGGAAGTCTATGACGCCACGGCTTTTCCTCATTCCTCCCAGCCGTTCACGATGGCCTTGAAAAAGTCGCCGCGCTCGGCAAAGTTCCTGAATTGGTCAAAGGACGCGCAGGCCGGCGACAGCGTCACCACATCACCGGGCTGTGCCCGATCGCGGGCGGCTTCCACCGCCGCCGTCAGCGGCGCGGCGGTGATGATCTCCGGGTGGCCGAGCCGGTAATCCGGCGCATTCTCCACGGCAGCGCGTATTTTATCCGCTGTGGCGCCGCAGAGCACCAGCAGCTTCACGTGCGCCACGATCTCCGGCCCCAGCACATCAAAGGGAATGTGCTTGTCATAGCCGCCGGCGATCATGATGACCTTCTCGCTGAACGACCGCAGTCCCGCGATGGCACGGGAGGGGCTGGAGGCGATGGAGTCGTTGTAATACCGCACGCCCTTATAAGTCCGCACCAGCTCGATGCGGTG
>DJPP01000139.1:0-2494 GCA_002438575.1 Oscillospiraceae bacterium UBA6409
CCGGCTGGCGGAGGAGCTGCCGGTGCCCTGCGCCGTGAAGATCGTCAACGGCGGCAGCTCTATCGGCGTGGAACTTCCGGACACGAGGGAACAGCTGGAGAAGGCCCTGCGGGATCTGCTGCGCTATGGCGACCATGTGGTGGTGGAGCAGAAGATCAAGGGCCGGGAGATACAGATCGCCGTGTTGGGCGAGGACTATCTGCCGGCGGTGGAGATCATCCCCAGGGGCGCTTATTTCGACTATGAGAGCAAGTACCAGGCCGGCGGCGCGGTGGAGCTGTGCCCCGCGCCCATCACGGACGCGGAGTGGAAGCAGGTGGGCGAGATGGCCCTGGAGCTGCACAAGGGGCTGGGGTTGAGCGTATACTCTCGTTCGGACTTCATCCTGGACGAGAACGGTCAGGCCTGGTGCCTGGAGATCAACACCCTGCCGGGCATGACGCCCACCAGTCTGGTGCCCCAGGAGGCGGCACAGGTGGGGCTGAATTATGGCGAATTGTGCGAGAAGATCGTGGAGCTGTCGCTGGCGGCGCGAAAGGCGGCGCGGGCATGATACCGCTGACGGTACAGACCATCTGCGCCGCGGTGGGCGGCACGGTATTGCAGAGCAGCGGCGCGGCAGTACGCGATGTGACCACCGACAGCCGCTGCGTGCCGGCGGGGGCGCTGTTCATCCCCCTCACGGGAGAGCGCTTTGACGGCCACGCCTATATTGAGAAGGCGCTGGAGGCCGGGGCGGCGGGCTGTCTGACGGCGCGGACGCCGGAGGCGATGCTGCCGGGAAAGTTTTACATTCAGGTGCCCGACACGCGGCTGGCACTGAAGGCGCTGGCCGCCTGGTACCGGGGGCAGTTCCGGCTGCCGGTGGTACAGGTGACCGGCTCCGTGGGCAAGACCACCACCAAGGAAATGATTGCCGCGGTGCTGGCGCAGAAATACGAGACGCTACGGACGGAGGGGAACCTTAACAACGACATCGGCGCGCCGCTGACGCTGCTGCGGCTCATGCCGGAGCACGAGGCGGCGGTGATCGAGACGGGTATGAACCACTTTGGGGAGATACGGTATCTGGGCGAGATGGTACGGCCGGATATCGCTGTTATCACTAATGTGGGCGACGCCCACATTGAAAATCTGGGCAACACGCGGCAGGGCATTTTGCAGGCCAAGTGTGAGATATTTGAAAACCTGGCGCCGGGGGGCATCGCGGTGCTCAACGGCGACGACGAACTGCTGAACACGGTGACGCTGCCCCAGACCATCCTGCGCTGCGGCGTGGGCGAAAACTGCGATGTCCGCGTCACGGACATCGACGACCGGGGGCTGGAGGGCGTGGCCTGCACCGTGACCACGGGACAGGCGGTCTATCGGCTGGAGACGGCGGCGCCGGGGCGGCACATGGTCTATCCCATGGCCATGGCGGCGGCTATCGGCGAACGGCTGGGCCTGACGGCGGCGGAGATCGCCGCGGGGACGGCGGCCTATGCCCCGGTGGGGAGCCGGATGCACCTGATCCGCATGGACGGGGACCGGCTGATCATTGACGACTGCTACAACGCCAATCCGCAGTCCATGGCGGAGGGTATCCGTATGTTGGCCGCCAGCCGGCAGAAAAAGCGCCTGGCGGTGCTGGGCGACATGGGTGAGCTGGGCGCGCTGACGGCCCAGGCCCACCGGGATATGGGGACGCTGTGCCAGGCGCTGGGCATCGAGACCGTGGCGGTGGGGGAGAAGATGAAGGCCCTGACCGAGACGGACCCGGCGGCGCAGTGGTTCGCCGGCGTGGAGGAGGCGCTGCCTGCTGTACGGGCGCGGTTCACGCCGGGGACGGCGGTGCTGGTGAAGGCGTCCCATGCCATGCATTTTGAAAATATTGTAAAAGAATTAGAACATTTTTGAAAATAAAGTAGTAAAAGCATTTAAAAAATGCTGCAAAAAAGTAGAAAAAGAGTAGAAAAATGGTCGACATTCGCGTTTCGGGGCTGGTGAAGTCCTTTGATCTGGAAAAGAAAATACTGGACGGCCTGAGCTTCCAGGTGGACAGCGGAGAGCGCGTGGGACTGCTGGGGCGGAACGGCGCCGGAAAGACCACGGTGTTCCGTATGCTCACCGGGGAGCTGGAGCCGGACGAGGGAGAGGTACAGATCGCCGTGGGACGGCGGGTGGGACTGATCTCA
Organism: Oscillospiraceae bacterium UBA6409; assembly: GCA_002438575.1. Classification (GTDB taxonomy): domain Bacteria; phylum Bacillota; class Clostridia; order Oscillospirales; family Oscillospiraceae; genus Vescimonas. The sequence continues at coordinate 2,178 of DJPP01000139.1, forward strand.
CAGATCCCGGTGTATCCGGAGGGGTACACGGTGGAGGACGTTTTGCAGACGGCCTTTGCGCGGATGTTCCGGCTGAAGGACGAGATGGACGCGCTGGCCCTGCGGATGGAGCAGGGGGACAGCAGCGAGGCCACGCTGCGCCGGTACGGGGAGCTGAACGCCCGGTTTGAGGGACTGGGCGGCTGGGACACGGAGACGGCGGTGAACAAAGTGGCCAACGGCCTGAGCATCCCGAGGGAAATGCGGCAGCGGGAGTTCGCGTGCCTGTCCGGTGGGGAGAAGACCCGGGTGAACCTGGGGCGGCTCATTCTGGAGGA
>DJPP01000139.1:2657-8869 GCA_002438575.1 Oscillospiraceae bacterium UBA6409
CAGGACGGAAAAGCGGAGTTTTACAGCGGAAATTACAGCTTTTATGCCATTGAGAAGGAACGGCGGTATCAGGAGCGCATGAAGCAGTACCTGAAGGAGCAGGCGAAGATCGCGCAGCTGGAAAAGGCGGCGGAGCAGATGCACCTGTGGGCCTTCATGGGCAACGACGCGCTGCACAAGCGGGCCTTCAGCATGGAGAAGCGCATTGAACGTATGCGGACCACGGCGAAGCCCACGAAGGCGCGGAGGCTGGAGGCGCGGTTCCAGAGCCGGGAGTTCAAGGGCGACGAGGTATTGCAGATCAAGGGCGTCAGCAAGGCCTTCGGCGAGAAGCGGCTGTTTGAGGATGTGTATCTGCGGTGCGAGGGGGGCGAGCGCATCGCGCTGCTGGGCGAGAACGGCACGGGAAAGACCACGCTGCTGAATATGCTGACCGGCAGCGAACGGCCGGACAGCGGCGTTATACGGCTGGGGCCGGCGGTGAAGGCGGCGTATCTGCCGCAGGTGATACACTTCGAGCACCCGGAGAGGTCCATACTGGACACGATGCTCTATGAGCTGGACATCACGCCCCAGTCGGCGCGGAACCGGCTGGCGGCGTATCAGTTCACCGGGGAGGATGTGTTCAAGAGCGTCAGCGTGCTGTCCGGCGGCGAGCTGAGCCGCCTGCGGCTGTGTATGCTGATGGACGAGAGCATCAATCTGCTGATACTGGACGAGCCCACGAACCATCTGGACATCGACTCGAGGGAATGGCTGGAGCAGGCGGTGGAGGCCTTCGACGGGACGCTGCTGTTCGTCAGCCACGACCGGTATTTCATCAACCGGTTCGCCACCCGCGTGTGGGAGCTGGCCGGGGGCGTCATCACGGACTATCCCATGGGCTTTGCACAGTACCGGCAGGCCAAGGAGGAGGAACGCGCCGCCGCGGCGGCCGCGGTACAGGCGCAGTCCGCCGCGCCGAAGAAGAACGGCAGCCGGGGCAACCGGGCCCAGCAGGCGGCGAAAAAGCAGCTGACCATCTGCGAGACGGTCATCGCCAGGCTGGAGGCGGACAGCGCGCGGCTGGAGGCGGAGATGGCGGAGAACGCCTGCGACGCGGAGAAGCTGAACGCGCTGTATCAGGAACAGCAGGACGTGCAGAAACGGTTGGAGCAGGAGATGGAGCGCTGGGAAGAACTGAGCTTGCAGGCAGAGGAACAGGAGGACCGATAACATGAGTGATATTTTGTGCATTTACTACTCCCGGACCGGGCATACCCGCCGGGCGGTCAAGGAGATCGCCGAGGCGCTGGGCGCGGAGATCACGGCCGTCACCGACGACTGCGACCGCAGCGGCTGGCGGGGATATATGCGCTGCGGTATGGACGCCATGAAGACATCCACCCGGCCCCTGCAACCCTTTGAGACGGAGAAGCCGCTGGGCGCGTACAAGCTGGTGATCGTGGGCAGCCCGGTGTGGGCGGGGCGGTGCGCCAGCCCGATCCGCGCGCTGCTGAAGCGGCGGGGGCTGGAGATGGAGAACGTGGCCTATGTGGTCACGCGGAGCACCACCCAGCGCAGTGAGGAGGTCTATGACCAGATGGATATGTATACCGGGCGGACCCATCGGTTAGCGGTTTCGCTGCGGCCGGACAGCGAGGGGTATGAGTTCTGGCGGAACGACTTTGTCCAGAACGTGCGCCGCCTGCTGGAGAACGGCTGAGGACGGGCCATGCAGGAGAAGCTGAGCGCCCTTGCGGCGCATTTGACAGAGGTGGAGCAGCAGCTGGCAGACCCGGCGGTGTATACGGACCGGGAACGGCTGACGGCGCTGCGCCGGGAGCAGAAGGAGCTGACGCCGGTGGTGGACTGCTGGCAGGCGTATCTGCGGGCGCAGGATACCGCCCGGGAGGCGGAGGAGATGCTGTCCGACCCGGAGCTGCGGGCCCTGGCACAGGAGGAGCTGGCCGGCGCCAAGGGGGACATGGAGCGCTTGCAGGAGGAGCTGAAGCGGCTGCTGCTGCCCCGGGACCCCAACGACGAGAAGAACGTGATACTGGAGATACGGGCCGGCATCGGCGGGGAGGAGGGCGCGCTGTTCGCCGCCGACCTGCTGCGGATGTACACCATGTACGCCGAACGCCGGGGCTGGACGCTGAGCATCGTCAGTGAGAACATGACGGAGCTGGGCGGGGTGAAGGAGGTCAGCGCCGAGATCGAGGGCGCGGGCGCCTGGTCGCGGCTGAAATTCGAGGCCGGGACGCACCGGGTGCAGCGGGTGCCGGAGACGGAGTCCTCCGGACGCATCCAGACCTCCGCCGCCACGGTGGCGGTGATGCCGGAGGCGGAGGAGGTGGAGTTTTCCATCGACCCCAAGGACCTGCAGATCGACACGTTCCGTTCCTCCGGCGCGGGGGGACAGCACGTGAACAAGACGGAGAGCGCCATACGCATCACCCATCTGCCCACGGGCGTGGTGGTGGAGTGCCAGGATGAGCGCAGCCAGTACAAGAACAAGGACCGGGCCATGAAGATCCTGCGCTCGAAGCTGTACGAGGCGGAACAGGAGAAGCAGAACGCCGCCATCGCCGCCACGCGGAAAAGTCAGGTGGGCACCGGCGACAGAAGCGGCAAGATCAGAACGTATAATTTCCCGCAGAACCGGGTCACGGATCATCGGCTGACGGGAGACAATAAAAACTTCAACATTGCGGCCATCATCAATGGGGACATGGACGACCTCATCGATGCCCTGACGCTGAACGATCAGGCACAGCGGCTGCAGGAGGGAAAGGAGAGCTGACCATGAACGAGAATAAGAAGAAAATGTATGACCTGTCCGGCCCCAAGACGGTGGAGGCCATGAAGAAGCGGCACTTTGACGCCTATTACTGTTCCACCGCCGCCGAGGCCGTGGAAAAGGCGCTGGAGCTGATCCCCAAGACGGACAGTGTGTCCTGGGGCGGCGTGATGACGGTGGACGAGCTGGGGCTGAAGCAGCGGCTGGCGCAGGAGGGGTATACCCTCATCGACCGGGACACCGCCAAGGACCCGGCGGAGAAGCAGGCGCTGATGCACCAGGCGCTGAGCTGCGGCACGTTCCTGATGAGCAGCAACGCCATCTCCAAGGACGGGCAGCTGGTGAACATCGACGGCATGGGCAACCGGGTGGCGGCCATGTGCTATGGACCCCGGCAGGTGCTGGTCATCGCCGGCATGAACAAGGTGCTGGGCACGCTGGACGATGCCATCGCCCGCGCCCGGAACATCGCCGCGCCGGCCAACGCGCAGCGGTTCGGCCTGAAGACACCCTGCGGCTTGACCGGACAGTGCGGCGACTGCACCAGCCCCGACTGTGTCTGTTCCTATGTGGTGGTGACGCGGAACTCCATGGTGCATGAGCGCATCAAGGTCATCCTCGTGGGCGAGGATCTGGGACTGTAAAAAGGGGAGTTTTGCCGCTGCGGCGGAATAAAAGAGCAGAAGAAACGAGGTTCGGGTGATGGAGACCATCATATTCCATCCGGAGACGGACAAAAACGCCATCGCGGAGGCGGCGGCCATACTGCGGCGGGGCGGCCTGCTGGGTATCCCCACGGAGACGGTATACGGTCTGGGCGCCGACGGGCTGAACGAGGACGCGGTGCGCCGCATTTTCGAGGCCAAGGGACGGCCGCAGGACAACCCCCTCATCCTGCACGTACCGGACGCCGGGTGGCTGGAGCGCTGCTGCGCGGATATCCCCGACACGGCCTATGCGCTGGCGGAACGGTTCTGGCCGGGGCCGCTGACCATGATCCTGCCCCGCCGGGACTGCGTGCCCCTGCGGACCACCGGCGGGCTGGACACCGTGGGCGTCCGCTGCCCGGACCACCCGGTGACGCGGGCCATTATACAGGCGGCGGATACGCCGGTGGCGGCACCCAGTGGGAATACCTCCGGCCGGCCCAGCCCCACCTGTGCGCGGCACATGATGGAGGACATGATGGGCAAGATCGACGGCATCGTGGACGGAGGACCGTGCGCCGTGGGGGTGGAGAGCACCATTATCGACCTGACGGTGCAGCCGCCGCGCCTGCTGCGTCCCGGCGGACTGCCGCTGGAGGCGCTGGAGGCTGTGCTGGGAGAGGTGGCCGTGGATAAGGCCGTGCGGCAGAGGCTGGCGGACGGCGAAAAGGCCAAGGCGCCGGGCATGAAGTACCGGCACTACGCGCCCCGGGCCGCCGTGACGGTGGTGACGGGCGCGCCCCGGCGGAGCGCGGCATACATCGCGGCGCACCTGCCGGCGGGGGCCGGGGTCATCTGCTTTGACGAGTACGCGCCGCTGTTCGCGGGGCACATCGTACATCGGCTGGGGCCGGCAGGCGACAAGCTGGCCCAGGCACAGCACGTGTTCGACGCGCTGCGGACCTTCGACGAGACGGAGGTGACGGCCATCTATGCACAGTGTCCGGACGAGACGGGGCTGGGACTGGCGGTGAGCAACCGGCTGAAAAAGGCGGCGGGGTTCCACACGGTGGACGCGTCGCCGCTGGTCATCGGCTTCACGGGGCCTACCGGCGCGGGAAAGACCAGCGCCCTGCGGGCGCTGGAGCAGCTGGGCGGGCTGGTGCTGGACTGCGACGCCATCTACCACGAGATGCTGCGGACGGACGAGGGACTGCGGGCGGCCATCACCGGGGCGTTCGGCCCAGTGTTCACGGCGGACGGCGGTCTGGACCGGCAGAAGCTGGGGAAGGTGGTGTTCGGCGATCCGGCGGCGCTGGAGACGCTGAACGGGATCATCTATGAACGGCTGCCCCGGGAGCTGCGGCGGCGGATGGACGCGAGCGACGCGGCGGTGGTGGGCATTGACGCCATCAACCTGATCGAAAGCGGGCTGGACGGGCTGTGCCGCCGGACGGTGGCGGTGATCGCGCCGGCGGAGACGCGGGTGGCGCGCATCATGGCACGGGACGGCATACCGGAGGAATACGCGTGGCTGCGGGTGCGGGCACAGAAGGACGAGGCGTTCTACCGGGCCCATTGCACGGACGTGCTGGTGAACGACTGCGGCAGCGCGGCGGCCTTTACGGAAAAGGCGCGGCAGGCGCTGGAGACGATATTGAAGGAGGAACGAGCATGAGTGAGGAAATGAAGGCGCTGCGGGAGCAGCTGCTGCGGAACGACAAGAACGGGTATGATACGCTGGACGAGGCGCAGCTTCGGGAGATGGAGGCCTACTGCGCGGACTACAAGGCGTTCCTGAACGAGGGAAAGACCGAACGGCTCAGCGCCCGGGCGGCTATCGCTGCGGCCGAGGCGAAGGGCTTTGTGCAGTACAGACGCGGCATGGCGCTGAAGGCCGGGGATAAGGTGTACACCTGCAACCGGGGCAAGGGGCTGATGCTGGCGGTCATCGGCAGGGAGAGTCTGGCCGAGGGCGCGCAGATCGCCGCGGCGCACATCGACTCGCCGCGGCTGGATCTGAAGCCCACACCGCTGTACGAGGACAGCGAAATGGCGTATTTCAAGACACATTACTACGGCGGTATCCGCAAATACCAGTGGGTGACCATTCCCCTGCAGCTGCGGGGCGTGGTGGCCAAGAAGGACGGCAGCGTGGTGGACGTGTGCATCGGCGAGGCGGGCGAGCCCCAGCTGGTCATCACGGACCTGCTGCCCCATCTGGGCGGCGAGCAGGGGCGGAAGCCCCTGAACGAGGCGGTGCCCGGCGAGACGCTGAACCTGCTGGTGGGCAGCCGGCCCATCGGGGACAGCGAGGACAAGGAACGGGTGAAGCTGCACGTGATGAAGCGGCTGCACGACAAGTACGGCATCACGGAGAGCGACTTTGCCTCCGCGGAGCTGGAGGCCGTGCCCGCCGCGGAGGCGGTGGACATCGGTATCGACGGCAGCATGATCGGCTCCTACGGCCATGACGACCGGGTGTGCGGCTACGCGGCGCTGCGGGCGCTGCTGGATATCGAAACACCGGATAAGACGGCGGTGTGTGTGCTGGCGGACAAGGAGGAGATCGGCTCCATGGGCGTGACGGGTATGCAGTCCGCGGCCTTTGACACCTTTATGTCCGACCTGTGCGACGGCCAGAACGTGCCGCTGAAGGCGTGCTTTGAGAACGCCTTTTGCCTGTCCGCCGACGTGACGGCGGCCTATGATCCCAACTTTGCCGATGTATACGAGAAGAAGAACGCGGCCTTTGTCAACTATGGCGTGGGTATCTGCAAGTA
>DJPP01000041.1 GCA_002438575.1 Oscillospiraceae bacterium UBA6409
TGGACTACATCGCCATCTTCCTGCTGGAGCTGGGCACCTGGGGCGCGGCGGTGGCCACAGGCCTTTCTCAGCTGCTGACCTGCGTCATCTACCTGCGCCACTTTCTGGGCGGGCACAACACCTTCCATTTTGTGAAATTCAGGATGGACTGGACCATCTACAAACGGCTGCTGCCGCTGGGAATCGCCGACGGCGTCACCGAACTGTGCAACGGCGTGATGATCTTCCTGTTCAACCGCGTCATCCTCCGCTGCCTGGGCGACAACGGCCTGGTCAGCTACACCATCATTGCCTATGTCAACACCCTCATCATCAACACCATGCTGGGTATCTCTCAGGGCAGCCAGCCCTTAGTCAGCTACCACTACGGCAAGGCGGACGCCCCCGGCTGCCGCAGGCTCCTGCGCTATGGCGCGGTGTCCGTAGCGGTGATGACCGCCGTGATCTTCATAGCCGTCATGGTCTTTGCCCCGCAGATTGCCGGAATATTCTTGGACGTGGAAAAACCGTGGCTGGTGGCGGACTCCGCCGATGCCCTGCGGCGCTACGGTCTGTGCTATCTGCTGCTGGGCGGCAACATCCTTATGGGCGGCTTCCTCACCGCCGTAGAGCAGCCGAAGGCGGCCATCTCCATCTCCGTGGGCCGCGGCCTGCTCTTCCAGGCCGGTGCGCTGGTGCTGCTGGCCTTCACGGCAGGCGGCAGCGCCATCTGGTACGCGCCGCTGATCTCCGAGGCGCTCTGCGCCGTGATGGCGGCGCTGTTCCTGCGAAGCGTCCTGCGAAAAACCGCAGGCTGAACGCAAAAAAGCCCCACTGACGTGGGGCTTTTTGTTATATCCGCGGATCGTTTTTTTCCGCCGTCATCCGCCGTATGACCTGGTCGATACGGCGCGCCGTCCTGCAGAAGTCCTCCGCCGTGTAGCCTCTGGTGGTCATAGCCGCTGTCCCGATGCGGACGCCGCTGGTCTGGAACGGCGAGCGTTTGTCCCTGGGGACACAGTTCTTGTTCAGCGTAATACCGCAGCGGTCCAACTCCTCCTGTACCTCACGTCCGGTAAGTCCGGTATCTGTCAGATCCAGCAAAAACAGATGGTTGTCCGTGCCGCCGGTAACGACCTTGTAGCCCATAGCCGTGAACTCCGCCGCCATCGCCCTGCAGTTGACCACCACACGATGGATATACGCCCGGTACTCCGGGGTCAGCGCCTCCTCCGCGGCCACCGCCTTGCCGGCGATCACGTGCTGCAAAGGGCCGCCCTGCATACCGGGAAATACGGCGCTGTCCACCTTTTTCGCCAGCTCCGGCCGGCAGAAGATCAGTCCACCCCGCGGGCCGCGCAGCGTCTTGTGCGTCGTGGTCGTGACCACATCCGCCAGCCCGAAGGGGCTGGGGTGCTCCCCCGCCGCCACCAGCCCGGCAATGTGGGCGATGTCCGCCATGAAATACGCCCCCACCGCCTGCGCCGCCCGGGCAAAGCGCGCAAAGTCGATGGTCCGGCTGTAGGCCGACGCTCCTGCAATGATCAGCCGCGGCTTCAGCTCCCGCGCAAGCCTCTCCATACCGTCATAGTCGATCAGGCCGTTTTCGTCCACATCGTAGGCCGCTATGTCATACAGCCTGCCGGAGGCATTTACCGGCAATCCGTGGGACAGGTGCCCACCGTTGGCCAGACTCATGGACAGGATCCGGTCTCCCGGCTGCAGCAGCGCCATATACGCCGCCAGATTGGCGGAGGTGCCGCTGTGAGGCTGCACATTCACGTGGTAGTCGGTGTGAAATACCTCCCTCCACTTGGCGATGCAGTACGTCTCCAGCTCGTCCACCACCTGGCAGCCGCCGTAGTAGCGCCCCTGATTTCCCATCTCCCGGTGGGCGGGATACCCCTCGGAATACTTGTTGGTCAGGCAGCTGCCCACGGCGCGGCATACCGCCTCGCTGGTGAAATTCTCGCTGGCGATCAGCTCCACCGTCGTTTCCTGCCGCCGCTGCTCCATGGCAATATAGTCGAAAACCTTGGATGTCACGCCCATCTCTCCCCACGTATTGTATTATTGCGTCAACAATTATACCACATATTGTGCCCCATGCAAGCCCCAATAGTCAAATAACCAAAATACACGAAATCACATACCAACCCTGTAGGTTTTTTGTAAAAAACGCAGAAAGGTGAAAAAAGGGTTGACAACGGCGCGTTAAGGGCGTATTATGCCACCATCCCGGCAGGGAAAATCACAGCGAGGAGGAAAGCCGACATGAAGCGTAACGTCACCATGATGATGTGCGAGATGTGCATGGGTATGATGTCCATGTGCATGTTTCGTCGCGCCGAAAAGGTCATCAGCTTTCCGAAAACTGTTTGACGGCTTGCAAAAGCCGATGTGTGAGCAGACAGCGGAGGGTCAGTGATGACCAGCCGCTGTTTTTGTTTTGCTTATGTACCGCCGTTCCGGCCGGGCGGCGGTGCTGAGATAAAAATCCGTAACCAACCAAGTTTAATCATTTCAAAGGAGACTGCGAACATGAAACACAACACTTTGACCAAGATCATCACCCTGGCCCTGGCCGCCGTGCTGGCCCTGAGCCTGGCTGCCTGCGGCAGCAAGACCGACGACAACGGCGGCGACGCTGCTGCCACCACCATCAAGATCGGCGTGCCCAACGACACCACCAACGAGGCCCGCGCCCTGCTGCTGCTGCAGGAGAACGGCATCATCAAGCTGAAGGACGGCGTGGGCATCACCGCCACCAAGAACGACATCGTGGAAAATCCGTACAACGTGGAGATCGTGGAGGCTGAGGCCGCCCAGCTGCCCAACCTGCTGCCCGACGTGGACTACGCCGTCATCAACAGCAACTACGCCATCAACGCCGGCCTGAACCCCGTGAATGACTCCCTGCTCATCGAGGGCAGCGCCTCCGCTTACGCCAACATTCTGGCGGTGAAGGAGGGCAACGAGACTTCTCCCAAGGCGCTGGCTCTGAAGGCCGCCCTGGAGAGCCAGCAGGTGGCCGACTTCATCGCTGAGAAGTATGCCGGCTCTGTTGTCTCCGTGGTGGAGAACCCCACCGACGGCTATGACGCCTCCGTGGACTACGACGCCCTGAAGGGCGAGACCATTACCGTGGCCGCCTCCCCCACGCCCCACGCCGAGATCCTGGAGGTCGCCAAGGAGATCCTGGCCGCCAAGGACATTACGCTGGACATTCAGGTCTACAACGACTATGTTGTGCCCAACACCGTGGTGGACGACGGCACCGTGGACGCCAACTACTTCCAGCACCTGCCCTATCTGGAGGACTTCAACGCCCAGAACGGCACCCACATCGCCTCCATCGCCGCCATCCACGTGGAGCCCATGGGTCTGTACGGCGGCAAGCAGACCACGCTGGACGCGCTGAGCACCTCCGCCCAGTAACATAAAACAACAGGATTTTACCCTCCTCTCCCCCCTCGCGTGTTCCCCGCCCTGCACAGGGCGGGGAACACCGCGGAAACAGGACGATGCGAAACGCCCGGTTTCTTTTCCGGAGCTCCCGCCAGGGCGCGGGGGATGCAGAAAGGAAACAGCGCGAATTAAACAGAAACGAGGAACGCCGTCGTGATAGAACTGAAACACGTAAGCAAGACATACGACTCCGGTGCCAACGGAGTCGTGGACGCATTGAAGGATGTGTCCCTGACCATTGAGGATGGAGACATCTACGGCATTATCGGTATGTCCGGCGCGGGCAAGAGCACGCTGGTGCGCTGCATCAACCTGCTGGAGCGCCCCACAAAAGGCGAGATCATCGTGGACGGCCAGCGGCTGGACACCATGACCCCCACCCAGCTGCGCGCCGCCCGCCGGAACATCACCATGATCTTCCAGCACTTCAATTTGCTGATGCAGCGCACCTGCCTGCGTAACGTGTGCTTCCCCATGGAGATCTCCGGAGTAAAGAGAGCCGACGCGGAGAA
>DJPP01000006.1 GCA_002438575.1 Oscillospiraceae bacterium UBA6409
GTGTTCACGGTGACGGGCTACTGTGCCTGCTGTACGCCGTACAGCCACCTCAACCGCTGCGGCGACCTTGTACTGACCGCCAGCGGAGAGTGGGTACACCCCGGCGAGGCCGTGGCGGTGGATCCGGACATCATCCCGCTGGGCAGCACCGTGACCATAGGCGAAAAGACCTACAAGGCGCTGGACACCGGCGTGCACGGCTATGTGGTGGACGTGCTCATGGCCCATGAGGATGCCGCCGCGGCCGGCGCCAGAAGGGAGCTGGTAACATGGACAACCGACCTAAGACAGGGAGAAACGCCGAGCTGAAGCCGTGCCTGCACTGCACGGAGCGATACATCGGCTGCCACGGAAGGAACGAGGACGGAAGCTACCGGTGCGGGAAGTACGCCGAGGTGGAGGCCGCCAGGGCCGAGGAACGGGTGAAGCTGACCGCCTACCGGCGGGAGAAGGAGATAGACCGCTACCAGCGGCACAAGATCAACGAGTACGGCGCCAAGGCTGAAAAGGCCCGGATGCGCGGAAGGGGACGGTGAGCATGGCAGAGGGAAAGGGCAAGAAGGCCGACTTCCTGTGGTGGGTACAGTGCGAGGGCCACTACGACGTGCCGGTGATTGCCCCCAGCTGGGAGCAGGCCACGGTGGAGGCGGCGCACCTGTGGGGCGTGCCGTGGGCCAAGGTGGCCGCCCGGTGCGAGCTGCGGGAGAAGCTGCCGGTGGTGCGGAACGTGTGCCAGCGGTGCGGGAAGATCTTTCACGGCTCCGGCCCGCTGTGCGACGACTGCATCAGCATCATCCGCATAGAGGAGCAGCGGAAGGCCGCCGCCAGGAAGGACTACTTCCGGCGGCTGTACGCCGGACACTGAGACAAACAGACAAACAGGAGGAACTGTGCGATGAACGAGTATTTGGACAAGGCGCTGGAGAAGCTGCACAGCGCCAAGGCGCCCACGGGCCAGCGGGAGGCCGTGGTGTTCAAGCCGGTGGTGACGGCGCTGGAGGACTTCTGCCGGCAGGACGCGGAGTTCGCCCAGGCGGTGGTGCAGGGCGGCAGCGTGGAGGAGTGCGTCAAGGCCGTGCTGAAGGGCGTGGGCGGCAGCTTGAGCGACCTTGAGGCCTACAAGCGGGCGGCGGCGTTCTTTTTCCCCGGCTGCGTGGTGACCATGAAGCTGACCATCGCCATGTGCGAGCATGACGTAGTCCCGGCGGCACCGCAGGAGCGCAAGGCCGTGGTGCTGGATCTGGCGGACTTCTGGTGAGCGCCATGCAGGACGGAAAGGAAAGAGCCGCCGCGCTGGAGCGACTGGCCCCGAAGCCCACGGCGCAGGAGATGGAGGAGGTCAACGGACGGTTCCGGCACTTCCTGTTCAAGCGGCCGGGGAAGGGTGAGATATGGACCACCTGCTGCCGGCGGCACACCTTCGTCAGGGCGGACACGGACAACGCGGACGAGCTGAGGGCACTGCACGCGCCGCACACGCCGGAGCCGCGGAACAGCTGGGACTGTTCGCCCACCACGCACCGGCGGAGCAGGTGCCCCTACTGCGGCGCGGAGGTCACGGTGAAGGAGCCGCGGTACTCCGGCGGGCGGGCCAACCTGTGGAGCTTCCGGCGGGCAGTGCTGCTGCGGCAGTGGCGCGGCGCCCTGTGGGCCACGGCGTGGACGTGCGAAAAGAACTACAGCCGCATAGGCATAAACGGGGAGCCGATACTGACGGCGCCGCCGGAGATGAAGCTGCTGGGCGTGTACCGCTTCGCGCCGGGCGTGGCGGAGCAGGCCACGCGGCCGTGGTGGTGCAGCGGCGGCACACCCATGAGCTACCACCGCCAGACCGCGCCCGGCAAGAGCAGCGGGCGCAAGGGCGGGATGTGGAAGATCCACTCGCCCTACACCTACTGCGCCGAGCTGGGCAGCAGCTATGACGTGGTCGGTCTGCCGGAGCTGGACAAGGGCTGTATGCGCTGGTGCGGCATCGGAAGGATACACCTGCCCTCGGACGACCTCATCGAACTGCTGACGGCGTGCTGCTTCTATCCCCGCCAGATCGAAATGCTGATGAAGCTGGGGCTGGAGGACGCGGTGAAGGACCTGGTGGGCAGGGGCGTGAGGAACGCCGACATCATCAAATGGGACGCGGACAAGCCCAGGGACTTTATGAAATGCACGCCCAAGGAGGCGATGGCGGCGTGCTCCGGGAGGGAGCCGCTGCGGGCGCTGCGGCTGTATACCCGGCACAGGGACACGGCGCTGAAAATGACCATGGAAAACGCGGCGTGGCTCGCAGAGGCCACCCTGGGCCGCGGCGAGGAGAACTATGCTGTGGGCCTGCTGAAGCGGCTGGGCATCACGGCGGAGAGGCTGACGGCCTATCTGGAAAAGAACCGGGCGGCGCTGCGCTCTGTGCGGCCCGGCATGGCCACCCGGAGAGAGGTGCTGCAGCTGTACAAGGACTATCTGGACGCGGCGGAGCACTGCGGGATGGACATGGAGAACCCGCTGATCCTCATGCCGCGGGACCTTGTGGAAAAACACGACCGGGTGACGGCGGCGTGGAGCGCCATACAGCACCAGCGCCGGACGGCGGAGGCCGCAGCGGCGCAGAAAGCTGCCGAGGAGGCCTACAGGAAGCGGCTGCACGGCCTGTCCGAGAAGTATCTGTTCTGGACAGAGGACTTTCTCATCCGTGTCCCCGTCAGCGCCGACGAGATCGTGGAGGAGGGCAAGGCGCTGAAGCACTGCGTGGGCGGCTACGCGGACCGGCATCTGAAGGGCGCGACCACCATCCTGTTCCTGCGCCGGCGGGACAGGCCCCACACACCGCTGGCGACCATCGAAATGAACGGCAACAGGATCGTGCAGGTGCACGGCTACCGGAACGAGCTGGAGGACTGCGCCGACAACCCGGACCGGGAGAGCGCACGGAAGCTGTACGCGCCGGTGCTGGATCCGTGGCTGAAATGGCTGCAGGACGGCAGCAAGCGGGATAAGGACGGCAGGCCGAAGCTGCCGAAAAAGAGGACAAGGAGGAACGCGGCATGAGTATGTACGACATGGTGAACACGGTCCCGGAGGGGTGCTCCGAGGGCGAGGCGCTAAGCGAGATGTTCAGCGAGGGCTCCATGGACGAGGCCTTCGAGGAGCGCGACATCGACGTCATCACGGAGGAGATCAACTTCTACAAGCAGCAGGCCGGCATGGCCATTCTGGAGATCGGCAAGCGGCTGGTGGAGGCCAAGGCCCAGCTCTCCCACGGGGAGTGGCTGCCCTGGCTGGAGAAAAAGGTGGAGTTCTCCGAGCGCAGCGCACAGCAGTATATCCGGCTGTGGAAGGAGTACGGCAAATCCGCAACGGTTGCGGATTTGGGCGTGCGGAAAGCGTTGGTATTACTGGCTTTGCCGGAAAACGAGCGCGACAGCTTCGCCGGTGAGACACACGCGGTGGACGGTGCGGAGAAGACCGCCGCGGAAATGACGGTGAAGGAGCTGGAGAAGGCCGTGGCGGAGCGCAACGCCGCCCGCGAAGAGGCGGAGCAGGCCAAGGCAGACCTGTACGCCGCCCGCGAAGCCGCCAGGGAGGCGCGGGATCATGTGGAGGCCCTGCAGGGAGAACTGGAGGCGCTGAAGAACCGGCCCACGGAGGTGGCCATCGAGCAGAGGGACGCCACGGAGGAGCAGCTGGCCGCCGCCCGGCAGGAGGCCGAGGACGCCGCCGCCCGGCGGGTGGCGGAGCTGGAGAAGGCGCTGGAGCAGGCCCGCGGCGAGGCGGCGGCTGCCGAGGAGAGGAAGGAGGCCGCCGAGGCGGAGCTGCAGGACGCCGAACGGGAGCGCGACAGCGCGCTGGATGCCGCCAAGGGCTACAAGGCCGAGGCGGAGGTCGCCCACAAGCTGGCCGCGGCGGCCAGCAACGAGGGCATGACCAAGTTCAAGGTGGTGTTCGATCAGACGGTGGAAAACGTGAACACCCTGGCGACGCTGCTACAGGCGCTGCCGGACAGCCAGCAGGAGAAGCTGCGGCGGGCGCTGCTGGCGCTGGCCGACCAGGTGCGGAAGGTGGGCGCGTGAGATGGCGGAGCACTGCGGAAGCTGCGTGTGGCGCTCCGGGCGGCCGGAGTACAGGTGCGACTTTGCCGGCAAGACGGACCACACGCGGAAGGCGGAGTCCCCGGACGGGTGCACCTACTACCTGCGGGGCGACATCGTGACGGACGGCCGGACGGCCCAGCGGCTGTACCGCAAGGTCATGGCAAAGAGAGAAGCGGCGGGGCTGGCGTGAGCCGCCCCGCACCGCCCTCTTTTGAAAGCGGCTGCCCGGTGAACGGGCGGCGGCTTTGAGGAGAGGAGGCGAGGGTGTGAACCTGCGGAACCCCAAGGAATACTGTGAGAACCTGCTGTGGATACGCACGAAGAAGCAGACGATGGCGCACCTGCGCTTCAACGACGCGCAGAACAACCTGTACGGCGTCATCCGCCAGCAGGCGGCACAGGGGAAGCCCATCCGCCTGATCGTCCTCAAGGGACGGCAGGAGGGCATCTCCACGGTGACGGAGGGGCTGATGTTCCAGGACACGGTGACGCGGCCCAACGTGAAGACGCTGATCGTGGCCCATGAGAACACGGCCACGGCCAACCTGTTCAAGATGAACAAGCTATTCTACGACAGTCTGCCGGCGGGCGCGCAGCCCATGCGGAAGAACTCCAACGCCAAGGAACTGGTGTTTGAGAACCCCACCAAGGACGAGAGGGACAAGCGCCGCCGTCCGGGATTGCGGAGCTCTATCCGTTGCCAGACGGCGGGCAAGGGCGGCGTGGGCCGAAGCGACACGCTGACCAACGTGCACATCTCCGAATACGCCTTCTGGCCCAAGAACAAGGACGAGCTGCTGCTGGGCATCATGCAGGCTGTGCCGGATGAGCCGGACACGATGGTGGTCATCGAGAGCACGGCCAACGGCTACGACCACTTCAAAACCCTGTGGGACGACGCGGTGGCGGGCGCCAACGCATGGACGCCGGTGTTCCTGCCCTGGTATCTGGAGCCGGGGTACCGGAAAAGCGTGCCGGCGGGCACCGTGTGGAGCGACGAGGAGGAGAAGCTGCGGCAGGACTTCGGGCTGGACGACGAGCAGCTCATGTGGCGGCGCTGGTGCATCAAGGCCAACTGCGGCAACGACGCTGCCATGTTCCGGCAGGAGTACCCCAACACGCCGGACGAGGCGTTCCTGCTCAGCGGCGAGGGCTACTTCGACAACGCGGCGCTGGGCCGCCAGCGGATGCACGCGCCGGCACCGGCCTCCGTGGGCTGGTTCGTATTCGACGAGCCGGCGGAGCCGGGGGACGCACCCCGGAACTGGCGGTATGAACCCGGCGAGACCGGGGCGGTGCGTATCTGGCAGGCACCGGAGAAGGGCGCGCCCTATGTGCTGGGCGGCGACACGGCCGGAGAGGGCAGCGACCGCTTCACGGCCTTCGTGCTGGACAACCGCACCGGGGCGCAGGTGGCGGAGCTGCAGATGCCGCTGTCTGAGATACAGTATGCCCGGCAGATCTACTGCTTGGGCCGGTACTACAACGACGCGCTTGCGGCGGTGGAGGTCAACTTCTCCACCTATCCGGAGAACAAGCTGGAGGAGTGGCACTACCCGACGCTCTACCAGCGGGAGCGCTTCGACACCTTCAAGAACGTAATGGTCAAGTCCCAGGGCTGGGTGACGTCCTCCCGGACACGGCCCCAGATGCTGGCCACGCTGCACACGGTGATGGACGAGGAGCCGGGGCTGGTGGTGTCGGCATGGACGCTGGGCGAGATGATCACCTTCGTCTACGACGAGAACCGGAAGCCGCAGGCGGCGGCGGGAGAGCACGACGACCTGGTGATGGCGGCGGCCATCGCCCACACGGCCCGCACCCAGCAGCGGTATACCTCCGAGGCCGGGGGCGCGGACCGGCGGCACTGGACGAAGGATATGTGGGAGGACTGGCGCCGGGCGGATCCGGCGGCGCGAAAGCAGTTGGAAGCGGAGTGGAAACGCTCCGAAAAATAAAAACAGGAGGAATGTGCGACATGGATTTTTTCAGTATCGTATGCGGCGCGGCGTCGCTGCTGTGGCTGGCGGCCGGTGCGCTGGCGGTGGAGGACCACTGGCGGCAGCGGCGTCTGACCAAAAAGAGCGAGGAGGCGCTGGACAAGCTGCTGGAGGAGGTGTTCTGCGATGAGCAAGACGACTGAGTTGGTGGAAAGGCTGCGG
>DJPP01000150.1 GCA_002438575.1 Oscillospiraceae bacterium UBA6409
GGATGATACCGGCGTTCTTGGCGCTGCCGAACAGATTGGCGGCTTTGCCGATGCCGTTGCCCACCTCATAGTTGGGGACCAGCAGGATATCCGCCCTGCCGGCGCCGGGGGCGGTGTAGTGCTTGTGATGGCACGCCTCTTCGCTGACGGCTAGATCCAACGCTACGGGGCCGCACACATCCATGTTGTACTTGGCCCATCGGTCGGTCATGTGAGCCAGCGCGTCGGCATCCACGGTGGACTGTACCTTGGGATTTACCTGCTCTGCGCCGCACACGCAGGAGGCGTTGATGTGCTCATAGCCCAGTGCCTGCAGGACCATGGCCGCGTTCTCCAGAATGTCCGCCTTCTTCTCCAGATCGGGGAAGGTGTTGACGCCGCCGTCGGTCAGCACCAGCATACGGCCCAGGGCGGGGATCTCATACAGCATACAGTGGGTGGTGAGACGATCGGTACGCAGGCCGTGCTCCTTGTTGAATACCGCGCGCATCAGATCGGCAGTACCCAGGATGCCCTTCATCAGGAAGTTGGCCTTTCCTTCGGCACACAGGGCCACGGCCTTGGCCGCGCAGTCCTGGTCGGTGTCGCCGGCAATGATCTCGTAGCCGGCAGGATCTTCACCCAGGCCGGTCAGCATCGCCCTGATCTCTTCCTCATGTCCTACCAGAATGGGGGTGGCAATACCCTCCCTGCGGGCCTCGACTACAGCCTCGATAACAGGCTGGTCGTGGGCCGCCGCCACGGCGATAACGCCGGTCTTTCCGCCTTTGGCCGCCGCGATGATGCCGTCGATCGTGTTTATCATATACGCTCCTCCTGTACGATTTCTTTTGCCGTTTAAAGCAATATTGCTGCCAAAACGGGCACAATTTCCGGTAATAGTATACAACATATTGCGTCCATCGTCAACGAAAAGCCGAAGCATTCAGTGAAAGAATTTTTCATAGCCTATCCGATTTTCCCGCAGGGTCGGCGGGGGTTGACGCGGCGTGGGAAATAAGCTATATTGGTAGAGCAAATTCGACATGAGGTGTGGTATGAAGCAGATCAAGACCTTTTCGCTGGCGTTTACCTACGTCGGCTGTTTTTTGGGCGCGGGGTTCATTTCCGGTCAGGAGCTGTGGCAGTTCTTCGGCGCCTTCGGTAACTGGGGCTATGTGGGCTTTGTTCTGGCGGCGCTGCTGTTTACGGTCATCGGCATCCTGTTCGTCCGTCTGACGCAGATGACAAAATGCGCCGAAATGGACAGGCTGCTGGTGCCGTGGGACATCAAGTGGCTCCGTGCCGCCACCGGCGTCGTCGGGGCGCTGTTCCTCTTCTTTGTGGTGGTGAGTATGTCCGCCGGCGTGGGCGCCATGCTGACCCATCTGTTTCGCGTGCCCACCTGGCTGGGCAGCGCCGTGTTCATGCTGGCGGTATTCCTGGTGGCGCTTCTCGGCGTCAGCGGTATGGTCAACGCCTTCTCCGCCATGATCCCCATTCTGGTGCTGGCCACGGTCGGCTTTGCCGTGGGCGCCTGGTGCACCTTTGGCACGGAGGGCATCTTGCAGCTGCAAGATACCAATACCAATCCGCTGATGCCCAACTGGTTCATCGCCACGCTGACCTTTGTGGCCTATAACATCCTGGGCGGCATCGGCATCATGTCCCCGGTGGGGCAGTATGTGCGGGAGAAAAAGCACGTCTACGTGGGTATTGCCCTCTCCGGCGTCATGCTGTTGGCAGTGGCGGGCAGCATCCTCACCAGCCTGGGCACTTATCCCGAGGCGGTGCAGGCGGAGCTGCCCATGGTGGCGCTGGCCTCCCGGCTCAACGGTACGCTGGGCACCATCTACGGCATTATGCTGCTGGTGGCCATGTTCTGTAACGCTCTGGCCAGTCTGGTGGGTATGAGCGCCTATGTGGAGCAGAAGGCCGCCTTTGTCTGTACCCACAAAAAGCCGGTGCTGCTGGCGGTTTCCGTGCTGGCCTGGGCAGCGAGCCTGCTGGGCTTTGCCGAGATCATCGGCACTGTCTATCCCATCTTCGGCTATATCAGCATTGTGTTTCTGGTATTTCTGGTCATTCATTTCTTCCGTGCCAAAAAGGCGGAGCAGCCGCCGCAGGCATAAAATATAGCAAAAGTGTCTATCAAGCGCTCTCTGCCGCAGGCCGGGGGCGCTTTTCAGCAAAAGCCCGCCTTGTCCGGCGGGCTTTTGTGCATATTCCGGGACGAGCTTTCATACGTTGGGGTCAAGACCAACAAAGGAGGGCGTCGTCATGGAGATCGGAGAGGCGGTCGGACGTTATGAGCAGGCGGCTGCACTGCTGCCCGGCCGCTGGCAGCAGGCAGCCCGGCGTGTGCCGGAGCACCGCAAGGCCCAGGCGGAGGAATTTCGCCTGCGAGCAGGGCGGCCAATGACACTGCTGACCTGTGAAGGAGAACTGCTTGTCAGCGATGAGTTGCCGCGGCAAAGTGTCACCCAGGCGGATCTGGAGCAGCTGTGCGACGCGGTGACGGGCTATTCCCGCTACGCGGCGGCGGAGACGATGGGCAAGGGCTATCTCATCGGCCGGGGCGGTTTCCGCATCGGCCTTTGCGGCACCGTAGCGGTCAGGGAGGACGGCAGTACCGCCCTGCGGGATATCTCCTCCGCCGTGGTGCGGATCAGCCGCCAGGTCCGGGGACTTTGGCAGGAGGTCCCGGAATGGTCAGTGGGCGGGTTTGACAGCACGCTGATCGCCGCACCGCCGGGCGGCGGCAAGACCACGCTCCTGCGCGACATGATCGCCACGCTGTCCAACGGCACGGAGGATCGCCCTTCCCTGCGGGTAGGCGTGGTGGACGAGCGTGGTGAATTGGCCGGAATGTACCGCGGTGTACCGCAGCTGGACATAGGCTGTCATACCGACGTGCTGGATGGCTGCCCCAAGGCGCTGGGTATCCCCATGCTGCTGCGGAGCGCCAATCCCCAGGTCGTCGCCGTGGACGAGATCACGGAGGCGGCGGACATTCTGGCCATGACGGCGGCGGCCAACTGCGGCGTCAGGCTGCTGGCCACAATCCACGCCGAGAACGGCGACGAGCTGCGCCGCAAGCCGCTGTTCCGGCAGCTGGCGGAGGCCGGCGTCTTCCGTCGTCTCATCACCATCAGCACGGCAGAGGGTCGGCGGCAGTACCGCACGGAGGCCCTGTGACCGCGGCGGCCGGTGCGGCGCTGGTACTGAGCGCCGCCCTTCTGGCCCTGCGGCGCTATTACGCACGCCAGCGCCGGTGCCGCGACCTGCTGTGGTCCTTTGCCGCCGCCATGGGTGAGATGGAGAGCGCCATCCGCTGGCAGCGCACGCCGGTCCCGGCGCTGCTGGAGACGCTGCAGACCCGGGAGCACTGCGGCCCGTGGTTCCGCCAGATACGGGACAAGATGCAAGGCGATATCCCTTTACAATGCGCGTGGGATAACGTATTTCAGCAGCTCCCGGATGCCGAGCTGCGGGATGTGCTCCGCCGTGTTACCTGGACCGGTGACGCCCGGCGCCTGGAGGGCACCTTCGCCCGCGCCCGGGCGGAGGCCGAGCAGCTTTACGAGAAACGGTGCGCGGCTGACCGGTGCAGCCGCCGCGTGACCACTACAGCCACGCTGTGCGGCGCGGGACTGACGATCATTTTACTGCTGTGAGGGACGGACAATGGATGTTGACCTGATTTTCAAAATAGCGGCCATCGGTATCCTGGTGGCGGTGCTGAATTTGCTGCTGGTCCGAAGCGGCCGGGAGGAGCAGGCCATGATGACCACGCTGGCGGGTCTGGTGGTGGTGCTGATGATGCTGGTGCAGCAGATCAGCGACCTGTTCGACCTGGTAAAGACCCTGTTTTCCCTGTGACGTATGGATACGGTCATGCGATTGGCGGCGCTGTGCCTGCTGGGGGCGCTGCTGGCGGTGCTGCTGCGCCGC
>DJPP01000027.1:0-741 GCA_002438575.1 Oscillospiraceae bacterium UBA6409
CACGGGCCATGGCCAGATACATACCGACCTCGGAGCACTCGCCCTCGAAGTTGGCGCGCAGACCGTCAATGATCTCCTTGCGGACCTCCTCGGGGACATCGTCGCCAAAGACCTTGCCTACACCCACAACGTGCTCGGCGGCCCAACTCTTTTCCTCGGTCTGCAGGATGAACTTATCACCGCTGACATGGCAGACAGGGCACTCGGCCGGGGGATTCTCGCCTTCATACACATAACCGCAAACAGGACAGACCCACTTCTTCATAATCGTTACCTCCATAAATGTATTCATGTCGTTGTGTTTGTTATTTTGACGCCGCCGCAGCGGCATTTGTCAACTGGTTTTCTTCTCGGCCAGGCAGCCGTTGCAGCGGCCGTAGAACACGACGCCGCAGCTGTCCGCCTCGCCCACCGCTGTCATGTCCGGCGGCTCGACCGGGATCGGCGGCAGATCGATGACCGCGCCGCAGGTGCGGCAGATAAAGTGCCCGTGCGGTGCGGTGTTGCCGTCATAGCGGTCCTCGCCGTCCACACAGCCGATGACCTGCACCGCGCCCTCCGCCCGGAACCGCGCCAGATTGCGGTATACCGTGGCCAGGGACAGATCCGGTATTTTCGGCTTCAGTTGGCTGTATACCCACTCTGCCGAGGGGTGGCAGGTGGTGGAGCGCAGGCATTGCAGTATGGCGTCCCGCTTGGGACTGTACCGTGTGTTATCCATCTGCTGTGCTCCCTTCTTAT
>DJPP01000027.1:860-6612 GCA_002438575.1 Oscillospiraceae bacterium UBA6409
AAAAAGCCCGGCACGCTGTGCGTACCGGGCTTCTTATTTCAATTTACTCGGCCTCGGCCAGCGCCTTAGCCTCGGCAATGGCCTTCTCCTGCGCCGCGGCGGGGCAATCCTCGTAGCGGACGAAGTTGAAGGTGAACGTACCGCGGGACTGGGTCATGGACCGCAGATCAATGGCGTAGCTCATCATCTCAGCCATGGGGACCTCAGCCTCCAGCACCTGCTCGCCGTCGCCGGTGGGGTTCATGCCCATCACGCGGCCGCGGCGCTTGTTCAGGTCACCCATCACGTCGCCCAGATAGCTGTCGGGAATGGTGACCTTCAGCTCGCCGATGGGCTCCATCAGTACGGGCTTGGCCTCGGGCAGCGCGGCCTTGAAGGCCAGGTTGGCGGCCAGCTTGAACGCGATCTCGGAGGAGTCCACGGGGTGGTAGGAGCCATCCACCAGGGTAGCCTTCAGATACACCACGGGATAGCCGGCCAGCACGCCGTGCAGGCAGCTCTCGCGCAGGCCCTTCTCCACGGCGGGGAAGTAGTTCTTGGGCACGGAACCGCCGAACACGTTCTCCTCGAAGATCATGTCCTCCTGCTCGGTCTGGGGCTCGAAGATGATATGGACATCGCCGAACTGGCCGCTGCCGCCGGTCTGCTTCTTATAGCGGCCCTGCTTGCGGACGGTGCTGCGGATCTTCTCACGATAGGCCACGCGGGGGGTATCCAGCTCCGCGTCCACGCCGAAGCGGCTCTTCAGCTTGCTGCACAGCACGTCGATCTGGATGTCGCCGGCGCCGGAGATCACGGTCTGGTGGGTCTCGGCGTTGTTGGTGACGGAGAAGGTGGGGTCCTCCTCGTTCAGCTTGTTCAGGCCGGTGCCCAGCTTCTCGATCTCCTGCTTGGTCTTGGGGGAGATGGCACGCTCGTAGCAGGCGGGGGCGAAGGCCAGCGGCGCGAACTTCACATAGGTCTTGGGCTCGCACAGGGTGTCGCCGGTCTTGACCTTGTCCATCTTGCCGATGGCGCCGATGTCGCCGCAGCAGATCTCCTTGGTCTCCTCGGCCTTCTTGCCCTTCATGGTGTACAGGCGGCCCAGCTTCTCGGTGTTGCCGGTGGTCATGTTGTACAGGGACATATCGCTGGTGACCTTACCGCGGATGACCTTGATCATGGAGAACTTGCCGTACTGGTCAGAGATGGTCTTGAACACGAAGGCGGCGGTGGGGCCGTTGGGGTCATAGGCGACCTCGATGGCGTTGCCGTCGTCGTCCTCGGCGGCCTCGGCGGGCATATCGGTGGCCACGGGCACCAGGTCCACGATGGTCTGCATCAGCATATCCACGCCCATGCCGGTGACGGCGGAGCCGCACAGCACAGGGCACACGCTGCCGTCGCGCACGCCGATCTTCAGGCCCTTGGCCATATCCTCGGCGGACAGCTCCATGGTCTCAAAGAACTTCTCCATCAGCTCCTCGTCGGCACCGGCAGCGGCCTCCATCAGCTCGGCGCGCAGGGCCTCCACCTCGTCGGCCATGTCGCCGGGGATGGCGCACTCGCCCTTGGCGTCATAGGCCTTGTTGTGCAGCAGGTCCACGATGACGGTGACAGCCTTGTTGGCGTCGGCCTTGGTGGCCACGATGGGGGCGATGGCGGTGCCGTACTTGGCCTTGACGGCCTCCACGCAGGAGGCGTAGTCGGAGTTGGCCTCCTCCACGCGGTTGATGAACATCATCCGGGGCTTCTTGCCCAGCATCTTCCAGGTACGCTCCATACCCACGGACAGGCCGTCCTTGGCGTTGCCCACGATGACGGCGCACTCGGCGGCGCGGATGGCGCACACGGCCTCGCCGGAGAAGTCGAAGTTGCCGGGCGCGTCCATGACGTTGATCTTCTTGCCCTTATACTGCACGGGGGCAAAGGCCAGGGAGATGGATATCTGGCGCTTGATCTCCTCGGCGTCATAGTCGCAGATGGTATTGCCGTCGGCAGTCTTGCCCAGGCGGTCAGTACCCTTGGTCATAAAGAGCATCTGCTCAGCCAGAGAGGTCTTGCCGGAGCCTCCGTGACCCAGCAGGGCGATATTGCGAATGTCGTTAGCAGTCATAGTGATGATGTTCTCCCTTCATTTTCTTGAAGTCCGCCGCCCACAGCCGCGGACAGTAGCTCAACGTACCGATTATATAGTATTTCTTCAAGCCTGACAACCTCTAATTTAGATATTTGTGGGAAAAGTGCGGGAGTATCCCGCACTTTTCGTCAGTTTGTACAACCAACAGTGTCATTCTCTGTTCATCTCGCCAATGTCCTGCGGCGCATATACCGTTATGACCGTCCCGCCGTCCTGTATCCATATATTCTCCGGCAGGCGGCGCAGCCTTCGGTGCATATACAGGGTCATTCCCATCAGGCTTATATTGTTCATCTGCCAGAACCACGCCACCCAGAACCAGCTTCGCGGCAGTACCAGCGCCGCCAACAGGATCACCGCAAAAAGTATCGCCGGCGCGGTCAGGGTGTACCGCATATACGCCCCACGGCTGAAGTATCCGTCACAGCCAACCGTACAGACCAACCCTTTGGTAATGCTGAAGTTCGTCTTTTCCGCCCCGCACCAGCGCATGGCGGCAGCAGCCAGCAGGCAGGCCAGCACGACCATCGCGGTCCCGCCCAGACCCGCGGCGAGCAGCCGCAGGAGCACAGACAGCAGCGCTGCCAAATCCGTATAGTCAAAGTGTATCAGCTCCGCCAGCGGTACGGCAAAACAGCCGACCCCTGCCGTGGCCGCCATCAGCAGTACGGAGAGGATATCTCCCCACACCCGCACTCTTTTGTCGTTCTTTATATCGATGACATCGACTTCCCGATACCCCGCCGGCAGTGTTGTCCTGTACTTTTCCATATGTGCGCTTCCCTTTCTGCTATTAGCGAACCATCTCCCCACATCGGAGAAATCTTCCGTCCTGCCGATGGCAGACCGGCGACGGCGTATCGGGTATACGTCGAGAAGGGCTGGCGCAGGCAGGGCGCGAAATCCCCCCCGGGGTCAATAGTGCTTCACTAATCCCGCCAGCAACAGCGTCGGCAGCAGCCACAGCACCTGATACAGCACCATGGCAATGGGCGTCAGCAGGGCGAAATTGCCCACAGAGGTCAGGTAATAGGCCAGCGCCACACCCGCCGCTGCGCCGATGTAGCTGAGGAGGGTGGCGGTCCGTACGGCCTTCACCGCCCGGCGGCTCCCGGCCACAGACTCCACCAGCGGCATGAGTCCCTCCCGGCAGATGACCACGCAGGGCTGCTCGCCCTGCTGCTCCGCCAGCTGGGCCAGCGCCAGCCGCGTGGACACGTCCGGATACACCGGCTTGGCGTCCACGCCGAATTTCCGTTTGATCAGCCCCGGCGTCACGTTGCCGCTTCGCACGGCCAGCACCGGCACGATGTGAAACCGCTTCAGCGTCCGCAGTGCCCACTCCGCGTTGCGGGAGGGCTGGTACTTTACGGCGAACACCGCCGTCAGCGCCCCGTCCACCGCCAGAAACACACCGGTGGACAGCTTCATGTCACGGGGCAGGGCCACCCTGCGCTTTTTCATAAAGTACGCGCTGCCCATGAGCACCGTCTCGCCCCGGATATTGGCCTCCACGCCGCCCTCCTCGCAGTAGTTCACCCACTCCACCGGCAGGTGGAAGCCGCCCTCGGCGGTGAGCTGGCGCTCCAGCAACTGCGTCAGGCTGCTGCCCGCCGCCCTGGCCACCGACGCGGCGTAGGACACCGCGCGGCTGCGCTCCTCGCCGAAGACCTTATAGCCGTTCAGCGTCACCGTCCCCGCTGGGAACAGATCGTCGTCCGTCAGCACCAGCCGCCGCGGCCGGCTGACCGCCTTCGCCCCGGCATAGCCTGCGGCGGCACAGCCGCTGCGGCTCAGCCGCCGGGACAGATAGTACATGGGCAGGGCCCCGCTGAGGGGGATCCCCAGTCCCGCGCCGGCGGTGGTCAGCGCCGTCAGCACCCAGGGGAAATCGCTCATATTCCCGCCGGAAAAGCACACCACACCGGACAGCACCGCCGCCGCGGCCAGCACCAGCGGCAGGGCGTAATTCTGCCATCTCCGCGCCGGGTCGGGCCTGCTGCACAGGCGGTAAAAGCCCTCCGCCGTCCCCTGCTGCCTGCATACGCCCGCCGCCGTCACCGACGCCACATAGGGCACGGTACCGTTGAGCACCAGCAGATGATAGGCGTTCCGCAGCGCCGACGCCTCCAGGTACAAGCCCCACTGGCAGGACAGGATCAGCAGCGCGCCGGCGGCGGCATAGGGCGTGGCCCGGGTGCTGCCCGTGACCATGCCGCACACACAGCAGATCAGCTGCGTCAGCACGGCGACAGCGGCGCACAGCTCACAGCCTGCCCTTCCCTCACGCAGCAGCGACACAGCCTCCTTCCACACCGGCATACAGGCCAGCGCCGTCAGCAGCAGGCCCGCCCCCAGGGCGGCGCACCGCAGCAGCGACGCATCCAGCCACGCCGACGGAAGCTTTTCCAGCTCCTGCAGCACCGCCGCGGCCACCAGTGCCAGCGTCGGGAGCATTCCCCATATCAGTCCGCCGCGCAGCCGGCTGCACCGGCGCTTGGCCTCCCGCAGCACGTCCTCCGGCAGGGGCTCCGGCTCCAGCGGTTCCTCCGGCTCCGGTTCCTCCTCCGGCTCGTCGAACAGCTGCTCGGTGTCCTGAAAGGCCGGGCGGCGCGTCTGCTCCGCCGCCGGACGGCGGAGCCTCTCCAGCAGTGCCGCAAGGCGCTCCCGCAGGGGCACCGGCTGGGCGATAACGCCGTCGTCCTCGTCCTCCAGCACCGCGTCCACCGTCTGGGACATGATATCCTTCAGTGCCACACGGTCCGGCGCGGGGGACTCGTATTCCGGCCCCGGGACAGGCTCCGGTTCGGGAACGGGCTCCGGCTGGGGCAGAGGCCCCTCCGACGGCTCCTCCAGGGTAGGCTGACGCCCACCCTTGCCGTACTCGGCAAGGATGGCCTCCAGTGAAAGCTCGTCCTCCTGCTCGTCGAACGCGCCGTATAGCTCCTCGTCCCGTCGCCTTCTCATGCTGTTCGTTCCTGTTTCCGTCCTGTTCCGCGTCGCTTTCCGTTATCCCCGCTGCCGCACAGCCTCGTACAGCAAGATCGCCGCCGCCGCGCTGGCGTTCAGCGAGGATATCTTTCCCTTCATGGGGATGCTCACCAGAAAATCGCAATTCTCTGCGGCCAAGCGGGTCATACCCGTCCCCTCGGAGCCGATGACAATGGCCGCCGGTCCCTTCAGATCGGCATTGTACAGCGTGGTATTCCCGTCCGCCGCCGTGCCGAACACCCACACGCCCTGCTTTTTCAGGTCCTTCAGCAGCGCCGGGATGTTGGGCACCCGCGCCACCGGGATATAGCTCACCGCGCCGGCGGAGGTCTTGGCCACAATGGCCGTCAGCCCTGCGCTGCGCCGCTTGGGAATAATGACCCCATGGGCCCCGGCACACTCGGCGGTACGCAGGATCGCGCCCAGGTTGTGGGGATCGGATATCTCGTCGCACACCACCAGCAGCGGCGCCTCGCCCTTGTCGGCGGCGGACTGTAGGATCTGCTCCACCGTGGCGTACTCCCGCACGGCCGCCAGAGCGATGACCCCCTGGTGGGCGTGGGTGCGGCTCATGGCGTCCAGCTTCCGCCGGTCGGCGTCCACCACCACGATACCCGCGGCGCGGGCCTTGGAGGCGATGTG
>DJPP01000027.1:6702-8323 GCA_002438575.1 Oscillospiraceae bacterium UBA6409
GCCTCGATGACCGCGTTGCGGCCCTCGATGATGCCGTCCGCCTCGGCGTCGGGCAGAGGCCGTCTGTTTTCGGTGTCCTTTATCTCTCTCATGGGGCATACCTCGCGATCCATATAATTGTCATCAGTATACCACATCCTTTCGTCAATATAAAGGCACATTCATAGAAATTTTACAGGAAAACCCTTTGCCTTTGCCTTGAGAGTTTTGGGCAGGTGTGGTATACTGATCAGAAATCATATTCCCCTCGCAAGTCAAACGGAGGATAAACATATGGCCAATAACAACAGCAGCAACAATAACAACCGTGGCGGCAAGAACGGTAAAAACGGCGGCTTCCGCGGCGTTCTCACGCTGATCGCGTGGGCCCTGGTGCTGACGGTGGCGTTCCAGTACTTCAACGCCTACAACAGCAACGCCGCCAACAAAAGCACCAGTCACGAGATCAAATACAGCGACATGATCTCCATGATCGAAAAGGATCAGGTGGAGGAGATCCTGTTCAAGGACAGCACCATCTACGTCACCCCCGTGGACGGCTACGTCTTCACCGAGGAGGTCACCTCCGGCGGCAAGACGGAGACAAAGACCTACACCCAGTCCAAGGACTCCGGCCTGACGCTGTACACCGTGTACCTCTCCAACGCCGACCTGCTCCCCCTGCTGGAGGCGCACAATGTGGCCTATACCGGCTTCTACGAGGCCGAGATGAGCCCCTTCCTGATGATCATGATCCAGTATATCCTGCCCACCATCTTCATCGTGGGCGCGTTCATGCTGGTCATGCGTCTGATGAGCAAATCCGGGGGCGGCGGCTTCGGCGGCATCGGCAGTGTGGGCAAGGCCAACGCCAAGGTCTACATGGAGAAGTCCACCGGCGTCACCTTCAAGGATGTGGCCGGACAGGACGAGGCCAAGGAGTCCTTGGAGGAGATCATCGACTTCCTGCACAATCCCGGCAAATACACCGCCATCGGCGCCAAGCTGCCCAAGGGCGCGCTGCTGGTGGGCTCTCCCGGTACCGGCAAGACCCTGCTGGCCAAGGCCGTGGCCGGCGAGGCCGGCGTCCCCTTCTTCTCCATCTCCGGTTCCGACTTCGTGGAGATGTTCGTAGGCGTGGGCGCCAGCCGCGTCCGCGACCTGTTCAAGGAGGCCGCCAAGGTCGCCCCCTGCATCATCTTCATCGACGAGATCGACACCATCGGCAAATCCCGCGACGGCAGCCGCTTCGGCGGCAACGACGAGCGCGAGCAGACGCTGAACCAGCTGCTGGCCGAGCTGGACGGCTTCGACCCCAGCAAGGGCGTCATCGTGCTGGGCGCCACCAACCGCCCCGAGGTGCTGGACAAGGCGCTGCTGCGCCCCGGCCGCTTCGACCGGCGCATCACCGTGGACCGGCCCAACCTGGCCGGCCGTCTGGCCACATTGCAGGTACACACCCGCAACATCCGCCTGGCCGAGGACGTAAATCTGGAAAAGATCGCCCAGGCCACCGCCGGCTGCGTGGGCGCCGACCTGGCCAACCTGGTGAACGAGGCCGCCCTGCGCGCCGTGCGTAAGGGCCGCCGCGCCGTGAATCAGGACGACCTGCTGGTGTCCTTTGAGCTGGTCATCGCCGGCA
>DJPP01000027.1:8347-13863 GCA_002438575.1 Oscillospiraceae bacterium UBA6409
GAAGGGCACCGTCATCACCGAGGCGGAAAAGCGCATCATCGCTTACCACGAGGTGGGTCACGCGCTGGTGGCGGCCAAGCAGAAGAATGCCCAGCCCGTCAGCAAGATCACCATCGTACCCCATACCCAGGGTGCGCTGGGCTACACCCTGCACCTGCCGGAGGAGGAAAAGTTCCTCATGTCCCGCGAGGACATCCTGGCCGAGATCCGCACCCTGCTGGCCGGACGCTCCAGCGAGGAGGTGGTGTGCAATACCATGACCTCCGGCGCCGCCAACGACATCGAGCGCGCCACGGAGATGGCCCGGAACCTGGTGGCACGCTTCGGTATGTGCGACGAGTTCGACATGATGGCCCTGGGCAGCGTTCAGAGCCAGTATCTGGACGGCGGCTACTCCATGACCTGCGCCCAGGAGACGTATGCCGCCGCCGACCGCGAGACCATCAAGATCCTGCGCCAGTGCCACGAGGAGGCCAAGCAGATCCTGCGTGAGAACCGGGAGCTGCTGGACAAGATCGCCGCGTACCTGCTGAAGAAGGAGACGATCACCGGCCAGGAGATGATGGCCATCATCGAGGGCCGTGACCCGGAGACCGTGGACAACTACGGCGCCAGCAAGAGCAGCCAGCCCGCCTTCCGGCCCAGCGTACCGGAGACCATCGAGGCCCCCGCCAGGCACATCAACATCGTGTCCGAGCCCATCCCCATGCCAGACTACGATGAGAAGCCGGAGGATAAGGACCCGGAAGGTACCCCCGCCGAAGACAAACCGGCGGAGCCTACGGACGACGATCCCGAATAAATGCACAACGGCCCTGCGGCAGCGCCGCAGGGCCGTTTTCTTTTTCAGTTTTCCGGCAGGTCCCGCACCCGTTCGCACAGCAGCGGCAGCGCCTTTTCAAACTCCACGCCGTACCACCCCGCCTGCGGGTCCCGCGCCGTGGCGTCGATACAGGCCAGCACGAACTCCACCGCCAGCGAAGCCGCCTGCTCCAGCGTCATGCCCCGCATGAGCCCGCCGGTGACAACGGCGGCAAAGATATCCCCCGTACCGTGGAAGGACGCCGGGTTCCGCGGGCCGAGACAGGTGAAATATGTCCCCGCGCCGCTGTCATAGCCCATAGCGCCCAGCTTATCCGGCGCAAAGGACACCCCGGTTAGGATCACCTTCTTCGCCCCCAGCGCAGCCACCCCCCGCAGCAGCTCACGGGCAAAGCCCTCGTCCACCTCCTCCCGGTACGGCGTACCGGTCAGCAGACAGGCCTCGGTGATATTGGGCAGCGCCACATCCGCGCAGGCCACCACCCGCGCCATCGCCGCCGGGAAAGCGCCGTCAAACCCGCTGTACAGCCTGCCGTGGTCCGCCATGGCCGGGTCCACGATCAGCAGCGTATCCGGGCTCTTCACCGCGTCGAAAAAGTCCATCACCTGCTGCACCTGGGGCGCGGAGGCGATGTAACCGGTATAGAGTGCGTCAAAATGCACCTGCTGGGAGCGCCAGTGATCGGCGATAGCCGGCAACTGGTCGCTGAGATCCCGGCTGACAAAGCCCGGGAACGCCGTGTGGGCGCTGAGCACCGCCGTGGGCACAATGGCGCACTCCACCCCCATGGCGGAGATCACCGGCAGCGCTACCGTCAGGGAGCACCGACCAAGACAGGAGATGTCCTGTATGGACGCTATTCGTTTCATAGAGCCGCCTCCTGTTCATCATACCAAAAAGGGAGAGACACATGAGTATGTGTCTTTCCCTTTTTGGTGCGGGCGGCGGGACTCGAACCCGCACGCCTGTTGGCAATGGAACCTAAATCCATCGAGTCTACCAATTCCACCACGCCCGCATATCCGGGGGTATTGTAGCACATTTCACGTCGGCACGCAAGGAATGTTTTGCCTTTCCCCTCCACCCCATGCTATACTATCATCAACAGTACACGAAAGGACGGTGCCCCATGAACAAAAACGCCCTCGCCCTGGCGCGTCAGCACGCGCCCTGCTACATTTACTCCCGCGAGATCCTTACCGCGCAGGCAGAGACTCTCCACAGGACCTTCCCCGGCTTTGATATTCTGTTCTCCGTGAAGGCCAATCCCTTCCCTCCGGTGGTGCGGCACCTTGCGGCGCTGGGCATCGGCGCGGATGCGGCCAGCGCGGGGGAGGTCCGCCTGGCCGCGGAATGCGGGATCGCGCAGGAGGATATCTACTTCTCCGCCGCCGGAAAAAGTGATCGTGCACTGGCCGCCGCGTGGGATAACTGCCATCTGATCGCCGATTCCATCGGCGAGGCGCGGCGAATCGCCGCCATAGCCGCTGCCCGCGGTGAGACAAAGGCCATCGGCCTGCGCGTAAACCCCGCCTTCGGCATGGACGGCGGCGCGGGCGGGACATCCAAGTTCGGCATCGACGAGTCCGACCTCCCGACACTGAAAGCCCTGCTGCAAACGCTGCCGATAGCCGTCTGCGGCCTCCATGTCCACCTGCGCTCCCAGAATCTCTCTGCGGACACCCTCACCCACTACTACAAAAACTGCTTCGCGCTGGCCCTCCGCGTCCGCGATATTCTGGACTGTGCCATCGAGTATATCAACTTCGGCGGCGGAGTAGGCATCGTTTACGACCCGACGTGCCAACCGCCGCTGAACATGAGCACCTTGAAGCAATGTGCACAGGCCGTGGCAGAGGAAAACACCCGTACCCTCCGCGCACGGCTGTTGGTGGAGTCCGGGCGGTTTCTGACGGCACAGGCGGGGACATACTATCTGCCGGTGGTGGACAAAAAGACATCCCACGGCACCACCTATGTCATCGTGGAAAACTGTCTCAACGGCTTCCAGAAACCAGCTCTCGCCGCCATGCTGCGTAACGCCGCCGGAGAAGGGCCCCTTGCGCCTCAGGAACCTCTGTTTACCGGCGAGACCGCCTTCCCCATCACCGCCCTGCCTGCGGAGGATACCGGCATCACCGAGACCGTAGACATCGCAGGAAACCTCTGCTGCGCCGCGGACGTGCTGGCCAAGAGCTTCACCGGTCCGGCGCTGGCGGTGGGAGATCTTGTGGCCGTGGGAAACACCGGGGCCTACGCCAGAACACTGTCGCCGCTGCTGTTTTCCTCCCACGACGTCCCTGCGGAATTCTTGATCTGAAGGACAGGGCAGCCCACCGGGCTGCCCTGTCTTCTTATTTCTCCCGCCTGATGGGCCGGATGTACTTGAAGTACTGCCCCGGCACGAAATAGAAATACGTCATCCGTCCCGGCGTAGCGGTATCCAGCACGCAGCCGTTGGCGGCGTAGTCGAAGTCCCGCATGGCGGCCTCCACCTTATCCTCCACCGTGCGGCACTCCTGCTCATAGTCGAAGGGTCCGTGCTCAAACACCACATACTCCCCCTCCGGCACATCCATCAGCTCCAGCGGCGCGGGTATGGGGCCGCTGTAATCGGCGGGCAGGCGGATGCCGTAGCTCTCGATGCGGGGGTAGTTCCAGGCGCAGAGACGGCCTCTGGGATCGTTGATGTAGCCCATGATCTGGCCGGCCATGCCGTCGGACTCGGCGCCGCCGTTATCGTCCAGCTTGCCCGGAATGCTGTCCAGCAGGCCGCAGACGGTGGCACAGTCGCCGCCGGGAACATTCTTCTGCTTTTCCCAGAAGTCCCAGTAGCCGTTGGACTCATAGTTGCGAAGGTGCAGGTATTTGTGGGCGGGAATAGTGACGAAATACGTCTTGACGCCCTGTTCACTTTTGACCATACCGATCTCTCCCAATCCAAAGATATAGCGGTCGAAGGGGTGGATGCGGGTACGGAGCACCACGGGGCGGGGCCGGCGGCGGTAAACCCCGGGGGTAACGCCGTAGAGTGTCTTGAAGGCGCGGGTAAAGGCCTCCTGGCCGGAGAAGCCATAGTCCAGCGCGATATCCAGCAAGGGCCGGTCGGTATCGCGCACCTCCTTCAGGGCGAAGGCCAGACGCCGCTGGTGGAGGTAGGTACGCAGGGACATACCCGCGATCTCACGGAATTTACGGGTAGCGTGGTACTCAGAATAGTGCAGACGCGCCGCCAGCGCCCGCAGGGTCAGCGCCTGATCGTCCCGGCGCATAATGGCGTCGTCCATCTCATTGACGACGGTCTGGATCAGCTGCTGCCATTCGTACATAGGCTCGCTCCCTTCTCTCGCTGTAAACAGGATACACCCTTTTCGCTCCAAATGTTTGATACGAGTTGCTGTTAAAACAGGGACGGCTCCCGCCGTCCCTGTCCGCTTATTCCGCTTCAGCGGTCTCCGTCGCTTCCTCCTGCCCCTGCCTGGGCAGCTGCTCGGGCCACTTGGCCCAGGTCTGGCGGATATAGGGGATCATCTGATCCCGGGGCATATCCAGTGCCGCGGCCAGC
The DNA here is from genome assembly GCA_002438575.1 of Oscillospiraceae bacterium UBA6409. Lineage (GTDB taxonomy): Bacteria > Bacillota > Clostridia > Oscillospirales > Oscillospiraceae > Vescimonas. Next base: position 12,736 of record DJPP01000027.1, read on the forward strand.
TCACCGTAGAGCTGGTCCTCGGCCCGCTTAAGGTAGCGCTCGTCCATTTGGCTGACCTTTTTTCCGTGGCGCAGGGCCCAGGCCCGCTTGCGGCAGATGCCGTGGATCATGGCAGCCAGCTCGGCGCAGTCACAGCGGAGCACCAGCTGGTGATAGAAATCCTTGGCGGCGCGCATACCACGCTCGGCGGGCTTCTGCTCCGGCAGGGCCGGCAGCGCGGCGATCAGCTCCAGCGCACAGTCACGGCTGATGATGGGGCGCATGAGAACAGCGGTATCCACCGGTGTCATAACGGTGCCGCCGCGGTACAGGGGCGAGAGATGGTAGTAGACCTTATCGCCGCCGTCATAGGCCAGGCCGGAGGGTCCTATGGAGTCCACCCGGCAGACGCCCTCGCCGCCGTATACCACCAGATCGCCCGCTGCAAACATCACACACGCTCCTTATCCGTAACACACATATACACATATATACGCAAAAAGGCACATGGCACACGACCATGCGTTCCCCTTTTGCTTACCTTTATCTACCATCGATCGACAAGGGCAGACACGGTTTTGACGGGCAGAAATGCGCCCATACTGCGTCAAACCCCTTGGCAATACGGCAAGTATTGCCTGCGGGCCTTTTCTTGTCTGGACACATTTCTGCTCCGACAAAACTGCTGTGCACCTGCCAGCGATGTATTTTCGAGTGATTTTTGGCTTTTGAGATGCAGGCGGGCTGGCGCCCGCCAAGACGAAAAGGACAAAAAGCGCCGGAAAGACACGCTGTCAGGCGTGTTTGCTCTTGTCAATCGATGGTAAAATCAGTATAACATATTCTGACGAAAAATGTAAGCACAAATTTTACCGTGACTGTCGATTTTCCCGGAAAGTTGTGGTACAATGCAGAAAAACTTTTGCGAGGTGCGGCCATGAAAAAACCTGTCATCCATCCCTCCGCCTTTGTGGCGGACAACGCCACCGTCCGGGGCAGCGTGACCCTGGGCGCCAACAGCAGCGTGTTCTTCGGCGCGGTGCTGCGGGGCGACCGGTCGCCGATCACCATCGGTGCGGGCACGAACATCCAGGACAATTGTGTGGTGCACGTGGACTACGAGCATTCGGTGACGGTGGGTGAAAACGT
>DJPP01000021.1:0-2509 GCA_002438575.1 Oscillospiraceae bacterium UBA6409
CCCAAGCACATGGAGTGCATCAGCGCCAAGCTGATGGAGATGGGCGTATCCGTCACAGAGGACGACGACTCCCTGCTGGTGCGGCGCAGCGGTCCGCTGACAAAGACCAACGTCAAAACGCTGCCCTATCCCGGCTTCCCCACGGATATGCAGCCCCAGATCACCGCGGTGCTGGCGCTGGCAGAGGGGACAAGCCTGGTGACCGAGGGCGTATACGGCGCCAACCGCTTCAAGTATGTGGATGAGCTGAAGCGGCTGGGCGCGCATATCCAGGTGGACGGCAAGGTGGCGGTCGTAGAGGGCGTGAAGCAGCTGGTGGGTGCCCCCATCCAGGCCTGCGATCTGCGCGCCGGCGCGGCGTTGGTCATTGCCGGTCTGGCCGCGCAGGGCACCACCGAGCTGAGCCACATCAACTATATCGAGCGCGGCTACGAGGACTTGGTGGGCAAGCTCCGCGCGGTGGGCGCGGATATCTCTCTGGTGGACGTGCCCGATGAGGCTGACACCGAGACCCACGCAGGATAACACGAAGCCATCCAGCGCCCGCTGCGAGAGGCCGCAGCCAACTGCGGCTTGCCGCGGCGGGTGTTTTCGTTCAGAGAGGACATAGACCATTGTTGACCGTACATATCTTAGCCAGTGGGTCTGAGGGAAACTGCCTGCTGGTCAGCGCCGGCGGGACCCACCTTCTGGTGGATGCCGGCATCTCCGCGCGGCGGATCTGCGGCGCCCTACAGGCGCTTGCCCTGTCCCCGGCGGACATCTCCGGCGTTTTGCTGACCCATGAGCACACGGACCACATTTGCGGCGTGGCGACGCTGACAAAGCAGCACTGCCTGCCGCTGTACGCCAGCCGCGGAACGGCGGAGGCTCTGTGCCGCAAGTGCTCCGGTGCGGCGGATGTGCTGTGCGTCATCCCGAGAACAGGCGCTTTCGACATCGGAAACGCCCGGATCACCGTGTTCCCCACCAGCCATGACGCTGCGGAGAGCATCGACTTCCGCGTGGACCATGGGAGGGCGAGTATCGGGATACTCACGGACACAGGCGTTGTCACGCCGGAGGCCGAGCAGGCGCTCCGGGGCGCTGCGCTGCTGGTGCTGGAGAGCAACCACGACGAGGAGTGGCTGCTGTCTGGGCCATATCCTTACTACCTGAAGCAGCGTATCCTGGGTGCGCGGGGCCACCTGTCCAACGCCGCGGCCGGCGCGTTTGCCCGGCAGTTGGCGGAGCATGGAACGCGGCAGTTCGTGCTGGCCCATCTGAGCCGGGAGAACAATACCCCGGAACGGGCGCGGCAGACGCTGGAACGGGCGCTGGCGGGGCTGGACGCCGCCGTGACCGTAGCGCCGCGGTCGGAGCTCAGCGGGCCGTACACGGCGGAGGTATACGTATGCAGCGAGTGACCGTTCTGTGCGTAGGCAAGCTGAAGGAGAGGTTCTACATCGACGCGGCGGCGGAGTATGTCAAGCGGCTGCAGCGGTCCTGCAAGCTGGATATCGTGGAGCTGCCGGAATACCGCCTGCCGGAGGACCCCTCCCCGGCGGAGATACAGAAGGCCCTGCAGGCCGAGGGCGCGGCCATCCGGGAGCGTCTGCCTAAGGGCGGCGCGGTGGTGGCACTGTGCATCGAGGGCAAGCCCTGCTCCAGTGAGGAGCTGAGCCGCCGGATGGCGGACTTCGGTGTGCAGGGAAAGACGCAGATCACCTTCCTCATCGGCGGCAGCGTGGGGCTCAGCGAGGACGTGAAAAAGCTGGCCGACTGGCAGCTGTCCATGTCCCCCATGACCTTCCCCCACCACATGGCCCGCATCATGCTGCTGGAGCAGCTCTACCGGGCATACCAGATCGCCGCCGGGACAAAATACCACAAATAGGAGGCAGACTATGGACAACTGGAATTTCACCGGGAAGCCGGATGTGCCCGCCTGGCCCAAGGACGCGCAGGGGCAGGACGAGAAGGCCGTGCTGCTGACGCAGACCTTCGATTCTCCCGCCGACACGGACATGATCATCTCCCTGCTGGCGGCCTACGGCATCCCCTGCTTCAAGTATTACGATCTGGACGGCGGCGCGGGCAAGGTCATCAACGGCTTTTCCGGCTACGGCGCCAGCCTGTATGTGCCCGAAGCACAGCTGGAGGAGGCAAAGGACCTGCTGGCCTCCCGGCCGGTGGAGGACGAGGAAACGGAAGAACACACCTGAAAGGAGTTTTTGAATATGCTGGACTATAAGAAGGAATACGAGCGCTGGCTGGCCAGCGACGCGCTGAACGCCGACGAAAAGGCCGAGCTGCAGGCCATCGCCGGGGACGAGAAGGAGATCGAGAGCCGGTTCTACGGCCCGCTGGAATTCGGCACCGCCGGACTGCGGGGCACCATGAAGGTCGGCCTGCACCAGATGAACGTACACGTCATCCGCTGGGCGACCCAGGGTTTTGCCGACGTCATCGCCGCCGAGGGCGATGCGGCCAAAAAGAAGGGCGTGGCCATCTGCATGGACTGCCGCGT
>DJPP01000021.1:2593-3200 GCA_002438575.1 Oscillospiraceae bacterium UBA6409
TTCGAGTCCCTGCGCCCCACGCCGGAGCTGAGCTTCGCCGTGCGGTACTATGGCTGCCAGGCGGGCATCAACGTCACTGCCAGCCACAACCCCAAGGAGTACAACGGCTACAAGGTCTACTGGGCCGACGGCGCGCAGCTGCCGCCCCAGCACGCCGCCGCCATCGCTGCCCGTCTGGAGCAGATCGACATCTTCACCGGCGTGAAGCGCATGGCCTTTGACGACGCGGTGAAGGCCGGTCTTATCACCCTGCTGGGCGAGGAGACGGACAAGATGTTCATGTCCAACGTCATGGCCATGGTCAACGACCGTACCTCCGTCGCCCAGGTGGCCGACAGCTTCAAGGTGGTATACACCCCCTTCCACGGCTGCGGCTGGAAGCTGGTGCCGGAGGCCCTGCGCGGCCTGGGCGTGAAGAACCTGTACTGCGTGGAGCAGCAGATGGTGCTGGACGGCACGTTCCCCACGGTGGCCTCTCCCAACCCGGAGAACCCGGAGGGCTTCTATCTGGCCATCGAGCTGGCCGACAAGGTAGGCGCGGACTTCATACTGGGCACCGACCCGGACAGCGACCGCGTTGGCATTATGGTCCGCGGCGCGGACGGCA
>DJPP01000021.1:3246-4087 GCA_002438575.1 Oscillospiraceae bacterium UBA6409
ATGCGCCGGGCGGGCAAAATGCCGGAGCATCCCTATTTCCTCAAGACCATCGTCACCACCGAGATGGCCCGCAAGGTGGCCGAGAGCAACGGCGTTACCTGCTGCGATACGTTCACCGGCTTCAAGTTCATGGCCGAGAAGAAGAACGCGCTGGAGGCTGCCGGCGAGGGTCACGTCATTATGTCCTACGAGGAGAGCTATGGCTATATGCTGGGCGACTATGTGCGGGATAAGGATGCCGTCACCGCCTCCCTGCTGATCACGGAGATGGCCGCCTGGTACGCCGCCAAGGGCATGACGCTGTATGACGCATTGCAGGCGCTGTATGAGAAATACGGCTGGTACGGCGAAAAGACCCACAATCTGGTCATGCCCGGTCTGGACGGTCTGGAAAAGATGGCGGCGCTGATGAAGCGCCTGCGTACCGCGCCCCCGGCGAGCATCGCCGGTGTGGATGTGGTGGTCCGCAAGGACTATCAGGACGGCACCGCCACGGACTGTGCCACCGGCAAGGTCAGCAAGATGGAGTTGTCTGGCAGCAACGTCCTGCGCTTCGAGCTGGCCGACGGCACCACGATCTTGGTGCGGCCCTCCGGCACCGAGCCGAAGATCAAGGTGTATATCCTCACCAAGGGCGCCGACGCCGCCGAACGCGACGCCAATATCGAGAAGTATTCCGCCTGGGTCAAAACCCTGACAGAGTAAAGCAGACGATCCCCGGCCATAGGCCGGGGATAGTTTTATTCTCCCGCCGGCGGTTCTTTTTGGTCGTTGCCCACCCCAGAGAGCGCCCCCAAGCCTTCCCCCTGGGGCCGCCCCAGTAAGCCTTCCCCTTGAGGGG